>NZ_JAKQYH010000029.1:0-184953 GCF_022343545.1 Streptomyces arenae | reverse complement strand
CGGTCCCAGTCGCGGGGTTTGAGCTGGTACTTCTCGGAGTCGAGGTATTCCTCGCTGCCCTCTTTGAGGGGGGTGTTCTCGCAGAGTTCGTAGCCGCTGTAGATGCCCCAGGTGGGGGAGAGGGTGGCGGCGAGCACGGCGCGGACCTCGAAGGCGGGGCGGTGGCCGTGCTGGAGGTAGGCGTGCAGGATGTCGGGGGTGTTGGCGAAGAAGTTGGGCCGCATGTAGGCGGCGCTCTCGGTCGCCAGTTCGGTGGCGTACTCGGTGAGTTCCTCTTTGGTGGTGCGCCAGGTGAAGTACGTGTAGGACTGCTGGAAGCCGATCTGGGCCAGGGTGCGCATCATCGCGGGGCGGGTGAAGGCCTCGGCGAGGAAGAGGACGTCGGGGTCGGCCGCGTTGATCTCGGCGATGACCCGTTCCCAGAACACGACGGGTTTGGTGTGCGGGTTGTCGACGCGGAAGATCCGTACCCCGCAGTCCATCCAGTGCCGCAGCACCCGCACGGTCTCGGTGATGAGGCCGTCCATGTCGGCGTCGAAGGCGATCGGGTAGATGTCCTGGTACTTCTTCGGCGGGTTCTCGGCGTAGGCGATGGTGCCGTCGGGGCGGTGGTGGAACCACTCGGGGTGTTTCTCCACCCAGGGGTGGTCCGGGGAGCACTGCAACGCGAAGTCCAGGGCGATCTCCAGGCCGTGGCGGGCGGCCTCGGCCACGAACCACCGGAAGTCCTCCAGCGTCCCGAGGTCCGGGTGGACGGCGTCGTGGCCGCCCTCGGGCGAACCGATCGCCCACGGCACCCCGACGTCGTCCGGGGTGGGCGTGAGGGTGTTGTTGCGGCCCTTGCGGAAGGTGGTGCCGATCGGGTGGATCGGGGGCAGGTAGACGACGTCGAAGCCCATCGCGGCGATCGCGGGCAGCCGGCGCGCGGCGGTGCGGAAGGTGCCGTGCGGCCGCTCGGGCGTGCCCTCCGAGCGCGGGAAGAACTCGTACCAGGAGCCGTACAGGGCGCGTTCACGCTCGACCAGCAGCGGCAACGGCTCCGAAGCGGTCACCAGCTCCCGCAGCGGGTGGCGGGCCAGCACCTTGTCCACCTCGGGGGTGAGGGCGGCGGCCAGCCGCCAGGGGGCGGGCCGGTCCTCGTCGCGCAGGGCGGCCGCGGCGGCGAGCACGATCTCCCGCTTCCTGGCCTTCGGCACCCCGGCGGCGGCCCGTTCGTAGAGCGCGGCGCCCTCCGCCAGGACCAGCTCGGTGTCGATGCCCGCCGGGATCTTGATCTGGGCGTGGTGGCGCCAGGTGGCGACCGGATCTCCCCACGCCTCCACCTGGTAGGTCCAACGGCCGGGTTTCTCCCCTGCGGTGACGGTGGCGCCCCAGCGGTCGGTGCCGGGGGCGAGCTCCCGCATCGGGGTCCAGGGGCCCGGACGGCCCTTCGGGTCCCTCAGCACGACGTTGGCGGCGACGGCGTCATGGCCCTCGCGGAAGACGGTGGCGGTGACCTCGAACGACTCCCCGACGACCGCCTTGGCGGGCCGGCGTCCCTGCTGGACCAGCGGACGGACGTCGAGGACGGGTATGCGGCCGACGGCCGTGGCGGCGTCCGCGGGGGGTGGCGCGCCGGACGACGTGCGTGGCGTCGGAGGTGCTGACGTGCGGGGGCTTGCGGGTGCTGACGAGTGGTGCGTGGCGGGCATGACCGCTCCTGTCCGCGGCAACGAGGGTGTGTGGGCGGATGGGTGGTGGGGAGGTGGGTCCTGCGTGTACCTGAAGGGTCTACCTGTGCTGGGTGTCCGCGCTGTGTCCGTGGGGTGTACCGGAGGAGCCTTCCCACCCTATTCGGGTGGGCAATCCGGCACTTTGTTAACTACTCAGTCGTATGTCTACGCACAAGACCGGCCCCGTTCAGGCCGAACGGGGCCGCTGGCGTGATCGCCCACCAGAAACCGCTTCCGGCCCCGGAGGCCGCCGCGCGGCTCCGAGGACCCCTTCCCGACCCCGAAGACCGCTCTACGACTCCGGCACCCGGAGGAGTCTGTTCGGCGATCCGGGTCCCGCATCGGACACCTGCCCGCTCGACGCCCCCGCAATCAGGGCGTCGGCGACCTGGGCCGGTGTGGCCCTCGGGTGTCCGGCGAGATAGAGCGCGGCGGCGCCCGCCACGTGCGGCGACGCCATCGACGTGCCCGACCGGGTCTGCTGCGCGGTGTCGCTTCCGTTCCCGTCCGAGACGACCGACACGCCCGGGGCGAACAGGTCGACGGCGGAACCGTAGTCGGAGAAGTCCGCGCGGGTGCCGGCCCGGTCGACGGCACCCACGGTGAGGGCCTGCGGCACGTCGGCCGGTGAGTAACGGGCGGCGGGGCCGCCGTCGTTGCCGGCGGCGACCGTGTACGTCACGCCGGATCTGATCGAGTTCCGTACGGCGGTGTCGAGTTCGGGGCTGTGATAACCGCCCAGGCTGAGGTTGGCGACCGCGGGTCCCCGGGCGTGGGCGGTGACCCAGTCGACACCGGCGATGACCTGGGCGGTGGTGCCCGTCCCCGTGTCGTCCAGGACCTTGACGGAGACCACCCGCGCCCTCTTGGCGACGCCGTACCGGGTGCCCGCGACGGTGCCGGCGACATGTGTCCCGTGCCCGTTGCCGTCACCGGCGGACCGGTCGTCGCCGACGAAGTCCCAGCCGTAGCTCGCCCGTCCGCCGAAGTCGCGGTGGCTGATCCGGATCCCGGTGTCGATCACGTAGACGGTGACCCCGGCGCCCGCCGACCCCGGTGCGGTGTACGCGCCGTCCAGCGGCAGCGTCGGCTGGTCGACGCGGTCGAGCCCCCAGGACGGCGGGTTCGACTGGGTGTCCGCCAGGGCGACCCGGCGGTCCTGGACGACGGCGGCGACCCGGGAGTCCGCGGCGAGCCGCCGGGCCTGGGCAGCGCTTGCCCTGACCGCGTAGCCGTTCAGCACGCTGCCGTAAGTATGGCTTATTGTCGCCCCATAGCGGGCGGCGACCGCCCGACCGGCCGCCGAGCCGCCCTTGACCCCGTCCCTCAGTGTCACCAGGTAACTCCCGCCGACCGAGCCGGGTTCGCCGGCGCCGGCTATGGTCCCCTCCGGTACGGCGTGCGCGGGCAGGGTGGCGGCCGACAGCACCGCCGCCGTGACGACCGCGGTCAGGCCCCCCACCAGCCGCAGCCGCCGGGTACGTGTCCGTGCCATGGCTGTGAGTCCCCTCCTCGGCTCAGGCAGGCAGGGTCTCGTACAGGACGAAAGCCGACAAGAAGGCACCCGGGGGGCGAAGGCCGGCGGCAGCCCCCGGCGGCACCCCGACACCGGTACCGTCGACACAGACGCGAGCCGCACACTGCCGTACGGCTCCCACGCGAACGCGAAACGCACGAGGTGGAATGTGAAGGCGATCCGTCGGTTCACCGTCCGTCCCGTTCTCCCCGAACCCCTCCGTCCCCTCAGCGACCTGGCCCGCAACCTGCGCTGGTCCTGGCACGCCGAGACACGCGATCTCTTCCAGTCCGTCGACCCCGAGCGCTGGGCCGCCTCGGAGGGCGATCCGGTGCGGCTGCTCGGCAGCGTGCCTCCGGCGCGTCTCGCCGAACTGGCCGGGGACCGCCGGTTCCTGCGCCGGCTGACCGCGGTCGCCGACGACCTCAGCGACTACCTGACCGGCGACCGCTGGTACCAGTCACGGCCCGAGTCCGCCGAACTGCCCGCCGCCGTCGCCTACTTCTCACCCGAGTTCGGCATCACGGCGGCCCTGCCCCAGTACTCGGGCGGTCTCGGCATCCTGGCCGGCGACCACCTCAAGTCGGCCAGCGACCTGGGCGTGCCGCTGATCGGGGTCGGACTGCTGTACCGGCACGGCTACTTCCGGCAGACCCTGTCCCGGGACGGCTGGCAGCAGGAGCACTATCCCGTCCTCGACCCCAACGAACTCCCGGTGGCGCTGCTGAAGGAGGCCGACGGCACCCCGGCGCACGTCTCCCTCGCGCTGCCCGGCGGCCGGCTGCTGCGCGCCCGGATCTGGCTGGCCCAGGTGGGCCGGGTGCCGCTGCTGATGCTGGACTCCGACGTCGAGGAGAACGACCTCGTCGAACGCGGTGTCACCGACCGGCTCTACGGAGGCGGCAGCGAACACCGCCTCCTCCAGGAGATGCTGCTGGGCATAGGAGGGGTGCGCGCCGTACGGACGTACTGCCGGCTGACCGGGCACCCCGAGCCGGAGGTCTTCCACACCAACGAGGGGCACGCCGGCTTCCTGGGCCTGGAACGCATCGGCGAACTCGTCGCCACCGGACTCGACTTCGACGCGGCGCTGGAGGCGGTACGGGCCGGTACCGTCTTCACCACCCACACCCCCGTCCCGGCCGGCATCGACCGCTTCGACCGCGAGCTGGTCGCCCACCACTTCGGTGCCGACGCCGAACTCCCGGGCGTCGACGTCGAGCGGGTCCTGCGGCTCGGCATGGAGACCTACCCCGGCGGCGAACCCAACCTCTTCAACATGGCCGTGATGGGCCTGCGGCTCGCCCAGCGCGCCAACGGGGTGTCGCTGCTGCACGGCAACGTCAGCCGGGAGATGTTCGCCGGGCTGTGGCCGGGGTTCGACCCCGACGAGGTGCCGATCACCTCCGTCACGAACGGGGTGCACGCCCCGACCTGGGTGGCCCCGGAGGTGGTGCGGCTGGGCGCCCGGCAGCTCGGTGACCGCCGTACCGAGGAGGCGCTGACCGTGGGCGGCCCGGAGCGCTGGGACGCCGTCGCCGGGGTCGCCGCCCAGGAGATCTGGGAGCTGCGCCGGGCGCTGCGGGAACAGCTGGTCCTGGAGGTGCGGGCGCGGCTGCGCGCGTCCTGGCGGCAACGGGGGGCGGGGACGGCCGAGCTGGGGTGGATCGACCAGGTGCTCGACCCGGACGTCCTCACCATCGGGTTCGCGCGCCGGGTCCCGTCGTACAAGCGGCTCACGCTCATGCTGCGTGACCGTGACCGGCTGATGGACCTGTTGCTGCACCCGGAGCGCCCCCTCCAGATCGTGGTGGCCGGCAAGGCGCACCCGGCGGACGACGGCGGCAAGCGGCTGGTGCAGGAACTGGTCCGGTTCACCGACGACCCGCGCGTCCGCCACCGCGTCGTCTTCCTGCCCGACTACGGCATGGCGATGGCGCAGAAGCTGCTGTCCGGCTGCGACATCTGGCTCAACAACCCGCTGCGCCCGCTGGAGGCGTGCGGGACGAGCGGGATGAAGTCGGCCCTGAACGGCGGGCTCAACCTCTCCGTCCTGGACGGCTGGTGGGACGAGTGGTTCCAGCCGGACTTCGGCTGGGCGATCCCGACCGCGGACGGCGCGGGCACCGACCCGGAGCGCCGCGACGACATCGAGGCGGACGCCCTCTACGACCTCCTCGAACAGCGCGTCACCCCGCGTTTCTACGAGCGCGGCCGCACCGGCCTGCCCGACCGCTGGATCGAGATGGTCCGCCAGACCCTCACCCTGCTCGGTCCCAAGGTGCTGGCGGGGCGCATGGTCCGCGAGTACGTGGAGCGTCTCTACACGCCGGCGGCCCACGCCCACCGGTCCATGACGTCCGGTGCGGCCCGGGAAATGGCGGCCTGGAAGGGCAGGGTGCGGGCGGCCTGGCACGGGGTGACCGTCGACCATGTGGCGACCACCGCGGCCCCGGCCACCGCGGAACTCGGCACCACCCTCGCGCTGCGCGTCCGCGTCCGCCTGGGCGAGCTCACCCCCGACGACGTGGAGGTCCAGGCCGTCGCCGGCCGGGTCGACCCCGAGGACCGCATCACGGACGCCGAGACGGCCCCGCTGAAGCCGACGTCGGGCCCGGACCCGGAGGGCCACTGGACCTACGAGGGTCCGCTGTCCCTCGACCGCACGGGCCCCTACGGCTACACGGTCCGCATCCTCCCGGCCCACCCGCTCCTCGCCACGAACGCCGAACTGGGCCTGGTCACAGCCCCCTCGGAGGACACGGCGGAGGGAGCGGGGCTCCTGATGCGCTGACGGTCAGTTCCCCCACCAGAGGGGGGCCTCGGGGAACTTCCGCCGGACGCGAGAGAGGTCGTCGCGGTCCTTCTCACGGCCCAGACGCTCCTTCCACCGGTAGGTGTCCTGGAGCGTCAGGAACCGCAGACCGTCGACGACCTCTGCGTTCTCGATGAGCTGTGCGACATTTCCGAACAGGGGAGGGAACCAGGCGTTCAGGACCTCGATGGGCCCGACGGGTCGTGCCTTTCTCTCGACGACGCCGACGGACAGCACGTCCCCGTACGGCGCCGGCTGAAGGGAACCGAGGGGCTGGGCCTGTCTCCAGCATCTCTCTCCCGCGACGACGTCCAGATCGGACACCTCGTCCCGCAGGTCGCGGATGTACAGCGGGGCGCTGCCCGCGATGACGAAGTCGTCGGCGGGCAGCGCCAGGCCCTTCAGGTCCTTGAAGAGGCCGGTGTTCAGACGCTTGTGCAGCACCGGACACCGGGAGTCCACGATGGTGCCGGGCGCATCGCCCGAAGTGGTGCTGTGGAGGAGTTCCCGGGGTCCGGTGCGGTTCACGGGACTAGCCCTGGAGTGCCGAGAAGGAGGAGACCAGCGGCGGGATGGCGGAGACGAACCCCGCCAGCGCCGTGATCACCACGGCGACCCGCGCCGGTGAGCTCTTCTTCATCTTCGAGACCGCGTAGCCCGCGAGTCCCAGTGCGGCGATGGCCACTGCTCCGCTGATCGCCAGAATCCATACGTGTGCCGACACTTTGTCTCCTGTGAGCCTGGTTGCCGAGCCCTGCGGGACGGACGACGGCCGGCGCCTTGGTAGGAGGCGCCGTGAACAGCCGTCGAACGGAACACAACCCTAGGGTGCGGGGGGTCCCGCTTCCAGAGCCGCCCGCCGCCGCGCGTCGGGGCCCGGCGGGTTTCCCGAACCCTGTCATGTGGCGTGGTCTCGCCCCAGCAGTGACGTCTAGGCTGTTGACGTCGCACGGAGGTCTTCTTTGCCGAGCCCTCGTCCGGCATGCGCGCAGGCGAGCTGCGGGGGTGGTAGCCCGCAGTTTGCCTGCGTTTCGATGACGGGTCCGTCTTGCGGAAGGCGTAGCACGCGTACGCTCGCGGGCCGCTTGGGCGCTCGACGGCTCAGCCGTGGGCCGCTTCGGTGAGCGCTTCGGGGTCGCGCAGCAGCACCCGCCGGTAGCCGATGTCGATCAGGCCGCCGTCGCGGAACTCCTGGAGGGCCCTGGCGACCGACCGGGGCGAGGCGGACACGAGCGCCGCCAGTTCGGGCTGGGTCAGGGGCAGTTCGAGGACCGTGCCGTGTTCGGTCCTGCGGCCCAGTGAGGCGGCCAGGCTGAGCAGGACGCGCGCCAGCCGCACCCGGACGCCGTAGGTGTGCACCTCGACCCGGGCCACGGACGCCTCGCGGAGCTTGGCGCTGAGCACCCGGATCATGGCGGTCGCCAGCTCGGGATGTGTCTCGGCCAGCTGGAGGAAGACGTGGTTGGCCAGAATCGTGGCCGTGACCCGGCCGGCCGCGATGACCGTGGCGGACCGCAGGGGATTGCGGCCCAGCGCGGACAGCTCACCGATGACGTCTCCGGGCCCGCGGATGGCGAGCAGCGTCTCCTGGCCCGTGGGGGCCGCCGCCGACACCTTCACCAGCCCCTCCGCGATCATGAGGAGGTACGACGACGGATCGCCTTCCCGGAACAGCACGTCGCCGGCCGCGTACGACCGGAGGGTTCCGGCCTGGAGCAGGGTCCGGCGTGCGCCGTCGGAGAGCTGGCCGAGATAGCTGCCCGGTGCCCACGAGGCGAACGGCCCGGGCTTACCGCCTTCCGCCACGTGCGACCTCCCCGGTCGGCCGAGACCCCCGATCATCGCAGACGGCGCGATCCGGTGGAAACCCCGGAACTTCGGCCACCCCTAGCCCAGGGCGTCCGTGTCGTCCGAGCACAGCCTGCGCAGTACCGTCCCGCACCTGCGGGCGTACGCCTGTTGCAGGCCCCGGGTCGCCGGGCCGGCGGCTCGCGTGTACCACTTGGCCGGTCTGCTGAAGGCCGCGACCGTCAGCCAGACCGTGCCGTCGCCGGTGCGGTCGACCACGAAGGCCTCCTCGCCGGACTCGGGGTGGCCGGCGAGGGTGCCGTAGGCCCAGCCCGCGCGGCGGGACTCGTCCAGGGTCCAGACGATCCGGCAGGGGGCCCTGACGAGGCCGGCGAGGGTGACCGTGACGTCCACACCGGGGGCCGCCCGTTCGGCGGCGGTGTCGATGCCCACGCCCAGGGCGCGGTGGAGTTCCCAGGTGAGGACGGCCTCGGTGGCCCGCTGGAAGGCCTCGCGCCCCTCGCCTATGCGCGTGCGCACGTGAAGCGGGTGGAAGCCCGGCGGGCAGGCGGCGAGATTGTCGCGGGTCGCGCCCACCGCGTCGTACGTGAAGGACATGGCAGACAAGGGTAGGGCGGGCCCCGGGGACATCCTCGCCCCGGGGCCCGCCCGCCGTGCAACTATCGGGTCACGAGGTGACGTTGACGGCCGTCCAGGCCGCCGCCACCGCGTTGTACTCGGTGCTGCCCGAGCCGTACAGGGCGGCCGCCGCCGAGAGCGTCCCGGTGCGCGCCGACTTGTAGTTGGTGGTCGACGTGAAGTACGTCGTCAGCGCCTTGTACCAGATCTGCAGCGCCTTGGCGCGGCCGATGCCGGTGACCGTGGAGCTGTTGTACGTCGGGGAGTTGTAGGACACCCCGTTGATCGTCTTCGAGCCGCTGCCCTCGGACAGCAGGTAGAAGAAGTGGTTCGCGACACCGGACGAGTAGTGCACGTCCAGGTTCTTCACCGACGAGGACCAGTAGTCGGCGGAGGCGCCGTCCTTGCTGGGCTTGTCCAGGTAGCGCAGCGGGGTGCCGTCACCGTTGATGTTGATCTTCTCGCCGATGAGGTAGTCGCCGACGTCGGAGGAGTTGTTGGCGTAGAACTCCACACCGGTGCCGAAGATGTCCGAGGTGGCCTCGTTCAGGCCGCCGGACTCACCGCTGTAGTTGAGGCCGGCGGTGTTGGCGGTGACACCGTGGCTCATCTCGTGGCCGGCCACGTCCAGCGAGGTCAGCGGGTGGGTGTTGCTGGAACCGTCGCCGTAGGTCATGCAGAAGCAGCTGTCGTCCCAGAACGCGTTGACGTAGGAGCTGCCGTAGTGGACCCGGGAGTAGGCGCCCACGCCGTTGTTCTTGATGCCGCTGCGGCCGAAGGTGTCCTTGTAGAAGTCCCAGGTCTCCTGCGCGCCGTAGGCGGCGTCGGCGGCCGCGGTCTGGTCGGTGCTGGAGCTGGAGGCGGCGCCGGTGCCCCAGACGTTGTCCGCGTCCGTGAACAGGGTGCCGGTGCCCGAGCTGGTGCCGTGGCTCAGGTTGTACGTCTTGTGGCCGCCGCGCGTGGTGTCGTACAGCTGGTACGTCGAGCCCGACAGGTTCGTGGTGAGGCTGACCGTGCCCGAGTACAGGGTCTTGCCGGTGCCGGTGGCGTTCTCGATGCCCTGGTACTCGAAGAGCTTCTTGCCGGTCGCCGCGTCGGTGATGACGTGCAGCTGGTTCGGGGTGCCGTCGTCCTGGAAGCCGCCGACGACCGTCTCGTAGGCGAGGACGGGGGTGCCGGAGCCGGCCCAGATGACCTTGCGGGCGCCGTCGGCCGCGGACTTGGCGGAGCCCAGCGCCTTGGCGGCGGTGAGCGCGGTCTTCTCCGCCTTGGCGGTGCTGATCCCCGGCTTGAGCGAGGCCACCTTGATGGTCGCCTTGGTCGCCCGGGTGACGCCCTCGGACTTGCCGGACTTGGAGGTGTGCACGACCAGGTCGCCGCCGAGCACGGGCAGGCCCGCGTAGGTGCGCTCGTAGCGCGTGTGGACGGTGCCGTCGACGTCCTTCACGACGTCCTTGACGACCAGCTTCTCCTTGGCGCCGAGGCCTATCTCCTGCGCGGTCTCCGCGACGTCCGCCTGCGCCTTCTGGATCAGCGCGGTGCGGGCGGAGTTGGAGAGCAGGGTGGGGGCGGCGGCCAGTGGCTGCTTCGCGGCGGCGGTGGCGTTGGTGGTCAGGCCCGTGGTGAGCAGGGCGCCGGCGGCGACAGCGGTGGCTACGGCCAGAGTGGTGCGCTTGTGACGCGCGTAGAGGGGGCTCACTCAAGCTCCTTCATGATGTGGGGAGTCCGGGCCGGAGTGGGGTCGCCGGCCCGACTGTGGGGTTGTGAAGTTGCTGTGCTGTGCGACGGGTGAAGGAAGAGTGACATCAAGGTCGCGTACATGTCAGGACCCTGAAGTGATGTTGGCCGAAAAGCAGGTGTTCGGTGAACGTTGCGGGCATGTAACCGGGGTGCCGTCGAAGGGAGTCGAACCCCCCGGCGGCACCCCGTACTCACGCCTGTGTCCTGCGGTTTACGGGAAAGTCAGCTTCCAGCTGTTGATCTTCCCGGTGTCCTGTGCGGCCTGGTCCTGGACCTTCAGCTTCCACGTCCCGTTGGCCGATTCCGACGAGGCGTTCACCGTGTAGGTGTCCGTCACGTTGTCCGCGGAGTCGGACGAGCTGAAGTTCTTCAGCCGGTACGACGTCCCGGACGGGCCGACCAGGTCGATCACCAGGTCGCCGCGCCAGGTGTGGCTGATGTTCGGCGTCACCTGGAGGTTGGCCGGCGCGTTCCCGGTCCGGCCGGAGACCGTGATCGACGACGTGACGGCGGGCCCGTTGTCCGGGATCGACACCACGGTGGTGCTCTCGTACGAGGTGCCCGTGCCGCCTCCGCCGCCGGACCGCGCGCCGACCGCGACGCCCGCCCAGGCGTCCTGCACCGCCTTGTACTCGGCACTCGTGGTGCCGTACAGCTCGCCCGCCGCCGCGAGGGTGCCGGTGCGGGCGCTCGCGTAGTTGGTGGTCGAGGTGAACTTGGTGGTGAGCGCGCGGTACCAGATCTGGAGCGCCTTGTCCCGGCCGATGCCGGTGACCGGAAGCCCGTCCGCGGTGGGTGAGTTGTAGCTGACGCCGTTGATGACCTTGGCGCCGCTGCCCTCGCTCAGCAGGTAGAAGAAGTGGTTCGCGGGACCGGACGAGTAGTGCACGTCCAGGCCGCCGAGCCCCGAGTACCAGCTGTCCTTGGACGCGCCGTCCTTGCTCGGCTTGTCCATGTAACGCAGCGGGGTGCCGTCGCCGTTGATGTCGATCTTCTCGCCGATGAGGTAGTCGCCGACGTCCGTGGAGTTGGCCGCGTAGAACTCCACACCGGTGCCGAAGATGTCCGAGGTGGCCTCGTTCAGGCCGCCGGACTCGCCGCTGTAGTTGAGGCCGGCGGTGTTGGCGGTGACGCCGTGGCTCATCTCGTGGCCGGCCACGTCCAGGGCGGTCAGCGGGTCCGCGTTGCCGGAGCCGTCGCCGTAGGTCATGCAGAAGCAGCTGTCGTCCCAGAACGCGTTCACGTACGAGTTGCCGTAGTGGACCCGGGAGTAGGCGCCCACGCCGTTGTTCTTGATGCCGCTGCGCCCGAAGGTGTTCTTGTAGAAGTCCCAGGTCTCGGCGGCCCCGTAGTGCGCGTCGGCGCCCGCGGTGGCGGCGTTCGACGTGGTGCCGTTGCCCCAGGTGTTGCTCGACTGCGAGAACAGCGTGCCGGTGCCCGAGGTGCCGTGGTTCAGGTTGTACGTCTTGTGGCCGCCGCGGTCGCCGTCGGTCAGGTTGTACGTCGAGCCCGACTGCGTCGTCGACAGCGACACCGTCCCGCTGTACTGGGTGTTGCCGGTACCGGTGACGTTCTCGATGCCCTGGTACTCGAAGAGCTTCTTGCCCGTCGTGGCGTCGGTGATGACGTGCAGCCGGTTGGGCGTGCCGTCGTCCTGGAAGCCGCCGACGACCGTCTCGTAGGCGAGGACGGGGGTGCCGGAGCCGGCCCAGACGACCTTGCGGGCGCCGTCCGCGGCCGACTTGGTGGAGCCGAGGGCCCTGGCGGCCGTGAGGGCCGTCTTCTCGGCGCTCGCCGCGCTCCTGGCCGGAGTGAGGTCCGCGACCTTGAGCGTGGCGTTGTTCGCCTTGACGACGCGCTCGGTGGCACCCGACTTCGCGGTGTCCACGATCAGGTCGCCGCCCAGCACGGGCAGGCCCGCGTAGGTGCGCTCGTAGCGGGTGTGCAGGGTGCCGTCGGCGTCCTTGACGACGTCCTTGACGACCAGCTTCTCCTGGGCGCCGAGGCCTATCGCCCTGGCGGTGGCGGCCCGCTCGGCGCTCGCGTCACGGAGCAGTTCCGCGCGCTGTGAGGGGGACAGGCTCACGGCCGCGTGGGCCTTGCCGGGGTGCGGCGCGGCCGGGGCGGCGCTGGCGGCGCCGGACTGGACGGCGGCGGCGATCAGGGCGGTGACGCCCGCGAGGGCCACTGCGGCGGTGCGGTGGGGGGTGCGTCTGCGAGAGGAACTGCTTCTCAACACTGACTCCTTCTGCGTGGCCGCGGGTCACGCGGCCAGGGGAGATCCGGGCCACGGGTGGGCGGTCCGGGCAGAACTCGGCGGAACGCGGAACCATGTGCGCGTGCAGTGCCGGACCCGGCAGCGACGAGGTGAAGCTGTGGGGTTGCTGTGAGTCGGCCGTGGGAAGAGTGGCAGCAGAAAACGGCATCTGTCAGGACCGCGTCAGGAACTTGGCCGGAAATCGTTCGTTGTCCGGATGTTCATGTCCGGTATGCGGAATGTTGTGGCGGCGGACGAGGGGGTACGGCGGCACGCCGGAGCTACGCCTTCCGGTCGCCGTGCCAGGTCGCCCACAGCGCCGCGTACGCCCCGCCCGCCGCCACCAGCTCCTCGTGCGTGCCGAGTTCGGTGAGCCGGCCGTCCTCCATCACGGCCACCCGGTCGGCGTCGTGCGCGGTCCCCAGCCGGTGGGCGATGGCGATGACCGTACGGCCCGCCAGTACGGCCGCCAGGGCGCGCTCGGTGTGCCGGGCGGTCGCCGGGTCCAGCAGCGCGGTCGCCTCGTCCAGGATCAGCGTGTGCGGGTCCGCCAGCACCACCCGGGCGAGGGCGAGCTGCTGGGCCTGGGAACCGTCGGCCGCGCGACCACCGGTACCGAGCGGGGTGTCGAGACCGTCGGGGAGGGCATGGACCCAGCGGTCGGCACCCACCGCCGCCAGCGCCGCCCACAGGTCGGCGTCGCCCGCGCCCGGCGCCGCGATCAGGAGGTTGTCCCGGACCGTCCCCAGGAAGACGTGGTGTTCCTGGGTGACGAGGACCACCTGACGGCGCAGCAGCTCCGGCCCGAGACCGGCGACCGGCACCCCGCCGACGGTCACCGAGCCCGCCCCGGGCGCGTCGACGCCCGCCAGCAGCCGGCTCAGCGTCGTCTTCCCGGCCCCGGAGGGACCGACCACCGCGAGCCGCTCCCCGGGCCGCACCGTCAGGTCCACCCCGCGCAGCACCTCGCCGCCCCGCTCGTACGCGTACCGCACGCCGCGCACGTCGATCCGGTCGTCCGCCGGGACCGGCGCCCCGCCCTCCGCGGCCGCCCGGGGCGCCTGCGCCAGCCCCTCCACCCGTGCGAACGAAGCTGCGCTGGACTGGAGTTGCTCCACCCGCATCAGGATCTGGTCCAGCGGTTCGGTGAACTGCCGCAGATACAGCGCCGCCGACACCACCACCCCGACACCCGCGTGCAGCAGCCCGCCGAGCAGCAGCACCCCGGCCACCGGCACGGTGTAGGACACCTCGACCGCGGGGAAGAACACGGACCGCAGGTACAGGGTGTAGAAGCGGGCCTTCCGGTTGGTCTCCAGAGCGTCCCGGCTGCTCGCGATCCGCTGCTCCTGGAGCTGGAACGCCTCCACGGTACGGGCCCCCGCCACCGTCGCCGTGACGGTCTCCGCGACCCCCGAGGTGGCCGCGCCCTCGGTGAGATAGCCGTCCCGGGCCCGGCGCAGGTACCAGCGCAGCGCGAGCCAGACCGGGGTCAGCCCGACCACCCCGAACAGCGCGAGCAGCGGGTCCAGTACGAAGACCGCGCCCATCACGAACAGCGCCTGCACCGTGCAGACCAGCAGTTCGGGCCCCACGTCCCGCAGGGTGGTGCCGACGGTCGCCACGTCGCCGGTGCCGCGCGCAGTCAGGTCGCCGGTGCCCGCACGTTCCACGGCCGACGCGGGCAGCGCGAGCGCCCGGTCCACGAACTCCTCGCGGACCCGGGCGAGGGTCCGTTCACCGAAGCGGTGGCCCACATAGCGCGCGAAACGGGCCAGCAGCAGCTGGGCGAGGGCGCAGAGCACGATCCAGCGGGCGAGTCCGTCGACGGCGCCGACCCCGCGGCCGGCCCGGACCGCGTCCACGATCCGGCCGACCAGCCAGGGGCCGGCCAGGCCGGCGGCGGCCGCGAGGGCGTTGAGCAGGAGGGCGGCGGCGAAGGCCGCGCGGTCGGCCTTCACCAGGCGGACGGTGGCGCGGCGTACGGCGGCGCGGTCGGCGACCGGTAGCTGACCTGACGTCATCTGGCGACCTCCTCTTCCGGTGCCCGCGTCGGTGCCTCGTTCTCCGCGCCCGCTGTGTTCTCCGGGCCCTCGGTGATTCCGGTGTCCTCCGCGTCCTCGGTGTCCCGGGCCACGAGGGCGCGGTAGCCGGGGTCGTGGCCCAGCAGGTCCTCGTGGGTGCCGGTCGCGGCGACCTTGCCGTCGACCAGGTGGATCACCTCGTCGGCTTGGGCCAGCATCAGGGGGGAGGTGGTGGTGAGGAGGGTGGTACGGCCGGCGCGGGCGGTGCGGAGGCGCTCCGCGACGAGGGACTCGGTGTGGGCGTCCAGGGCGGAGGTCGGTTCCACGGCGAGGAGGATCTCGGGGTCGGTCAGCAACGCCCTGGCGAGGCGGACGCGTTGGCGTTGGCCGCCGGAGAGGTTGCGGGCCTGGGCGGTGAGGGGGGAGTCGAGGCCGTGGGGGAGGGCCTGGACGATGTCCTCGGCCGCCGCCGCGTGCAGGGCCGCGGTGAGGTGCGCGTCGGGGGGTGGGGTGGGCCGCGCGTGGGCAGGTGCGGGTGGTTCGTGGCTGGTCGCGCAGTTCCCCGCGCCCCTGTGGGGCGCGCCTGCGCCGGCGGAGATGACAGCGCGCAGGGTGTCGGCGAACAGGTGGGCCTCGTTCTCGGCCACCAGGATGCGGGAGCGGACCTCCGGGAGGGGGACCGCGTCCAGGCGTACCGGGCCCCAGGTCACGTTCGACGGTGTGTACCTGCCCAGGCGGTCGATCACCGTCGTCGTCTCCGTGGCGCTCGCGCCGACCAGGGCCGTCAGCAGGCCCGGCCGTACCCGTACCCCCGACTCCGGGTCGTGCAGGACGGCCGGCTCCGCCGGTGCCCGCTCGGTGGCCGGGGGCTGCTGCGGCTCCAGGCGCAGCAGGCGTACCACCCTGCGGGCGGCCACCACGCCGCGGCTCAGCTGGTAGCCCATGTCCAGGAAGAAGGCCACCGGACCCACCAGGACCGCGACATAGCCGTACACCGACACCAGCTGGCCCACCGTGATCTCGCCCTGGGCGGTCATCCGGGCCGCGATCCAGGTGACCACCGCCAGGTACACCGTGGGCAGGCCCATGCCCAGGGCCTGGACCCAGCTGGCCACCGCGCCCACCCGGTAGCCCTGGGCGCGCAGATGCCGGGAGTCGCGGCGGAAGGCGTCCGCGAACAGGCTCTTGCCGCCGAGGCCGTTGAGCACGCGCAGGCCGGCCGCCAGGTCCCCGATGCGGGCCGTCAGGATGCCCTGGCGTTCCCGGTACTCGGTCTCCCTGCCCTGGAGCCGCCGGGTCAGCGGGCCCGCGAACAGGGCCACCACCGGCACCCCGAGCAGCACCACCGCGGTCAGCAGCGGCGAGACCGTCGTCAGCAGGCCGGCCACCACCGCGTACACCACGACCGCGCCCACCCCGGGGCCGACGACGGTGAGCGCCTGGGCGATGGTGTGCACGTCGCCGACGCCGATCGTGACGACCTCACCGGCCCCGGCCCGGCGCGGCAGTTCGGCGCCGAGCCGGACCGCGTGCCCGACGACCACCTTGACCGTGCGGAAGTAGGCGTCCATCCGCACCCGGGTCATCGTGCGGTGGCGCATGATGCTCACCCACGCGTTGACCGCCCCGAGCAGGAAGATCGCCGCCGTCCACCCGGCCAGCACCGTCATCCTGCCCGGCACCAGGCCGTCGTCGACGGCGCGGGCCATCAGGTACGGCGTACCGGCCATCAGGGTCAGCCAGCCACTGCCCAGCAGCGCCCCGGCGAGCGACCGGCCGGGCTGGACGCGCACCAGCCACCACAGGTAGTACCAGCCGCCCCGCGTGTCGGGCGTGCCCGGATCCTCGTACGCGTCGATCACCCTGTGGGCCCCCGATCCCTCGGTCTACGCGAGACTGTCCCGCCACGCCCGGTGCAGATCCGCGAACCGGCCGGTCCCCGCGATGAGTTCGGCCGGGCGGCCGTCCTCGACGATCCGGCCCTGTTCCATCACCAGCACCCGGTCGGCGATCTCCACGGTCGACAGGCGGTGCGCGATCACCACCGCGGTACGGCCCTTGAGCACGGTCTGCATCGCCCGCTGCACGGCCCGCTCCCCGGGGACGTCCAGCGAACTGGTCGCCTCGTCGAGGATGAGCACCGCCGGGTCGGCGAGCAAGGCGCGTGCGAACGCCACGAGTTGGCGCTGGCCCGCCGAGATGCGCCCGCCGCGCTTGCGGACGTCCGTGTCGTAGCCGTCGGGCAGGGCCGCGATGAACTCGTGCGCGCCGATCGCCTTCGCCGCCTGCTCGATCTCCTCGCGGGTGGCGTCCGGCCGGCCGATCGCGATGTTCTCGGCGACCGTGCCGGAGAACAGGAACGACTCCTGGGTGACCATCACCACCCCGCGCCGCAGTTCGGCCACGGTCAGTTCGCGCAGGTCCACCCCGTCCAGGAGGACCCGGCCCGCGGACGGGTCGTAGAAGCGGGCGAGGAGTTTGGCGAGGGTCGACTTGCCGGCGCCGGTGGAGCCGACGACCGCGACCGTCTGGCCGGCCGGGAGGGTGAGATCGAAGCGGGGGAGCACCTCGCCGCCGGTGCGGTAGGCGAACCGGACGCCGTCGAAGACGACCTCGCGGCCGGGCAGTCCGGTGGCCCGCGGGGGCAGCTCCGCCGGCACCGAGGGTTCCGGCACGGACGGTGTCTGGGCCAGCAGACCCGCGATCTTCTCCAGCGAGGCCGCCGCCGACTGGTACGAGTTGAGGAACATGCCGAGCCGGTCGATCGGGTCGTACAGGCGGCGCAGGTACAGCACCGCGGCGGCCAGCACGCCCAGTTCCAGCGAGCCGGACGCCACCCGGTAGGCGCCCCACAGCACGATCCCCGCGACCGCCGTGTTGGCGACCAGCCGGGAGCCCACGACGTACCGGGCCATCTCCAGGAGGGCGTCGCCGTTGGTGCGCTCGTGACGGTGGTTCAGTTCGGCGAACTCGGCGTCGTTGGCGGCCTCCCGGCGGAACGCGCGCACCGGGCGGATGCCGTTCATCGTCTCCACGAACTTCACGATCACCGCCGCGATCGCCGTGGACCGCGCCTTGTACACCCGTACCGCCCGCCGCTGGTAGAGCCGCACCAGCAGGTACAGCGGAACGAACGAGGCGACGGCGACCGCGCCGAGACCCGCGTCCAGCCAGAGCAGCATCGCCGAGATGTAGACGAAGGACAGGATGACCGTGACCAGCTCCTGGAGGCCTTCGTTCAGCAGCTCGCGCAGCGACTCGACGTCCGTGGTGGAGCGGGAGATGAGCCGGCCCGACGTGTAGCGCTCGTGGAAGTCGACGCTCAGCGCCTGGGCGTGCCGGAAGATCCGGCCGCGCAGGTCCAGCAGCACGTCCTGGTTGACGCGCGCGGACGCCTCGATGAACGCGTACTGGAGGCCGCCGGAGAGCAGCGCGCACAGGCCGTAGCCCACCGCGACCGCGATCAGCGGGCCGTGGTCGTGGTGGCGGAACGCCGGTACGGCCCGGTCGATGGCGTACGCCACCAGCAGCGGGCCGGCCTGCACCGCCGCCTGCTGGAGCAGCAGCAGGAGCGTGGTGACGGCGACCCGCGCCTTCATGGGCGCGAGGAGCGAGCGGAGCAGGTCGGCCGTGGCGCCCGGCGGGGTGGGCAGCACGTCCTGGTCGAAGGGGTCGCCGTCGCCCCGGACACGCGGGCCGGGGAGTTCGTCGTCCTCGTCGGGGACGGGCAGGGAGGTGGCGGTGGTCATCGGCGGTGATCCTCCCCGGACATGAGGTGGGCGTACTCCGCGTTGTCGCGGAGCAGTTCGTGGTGGGTGCCGACGGCGGTGATCCGGCCGCCGGAGAGCAGGGCGACGCGGTCGGCGAGCAGCACGGTGGACGGACGGTGGGCGACGATCAGCGCGGTGGTGTCGGCGAGGACGTCGCGCAGGGCGGCCTCGACGGCGGCCTCCGTGTGCACGTCCAGGGCGGACAGGGGGTCGTCCAGCACCAGGAAACGGGGCCGGCCGACGACCGCCCGGGCGAGCGCGAGGCGCTGGCGCTGGCCGCCGGAGAGACTGAGGCCCTGCTCGCCGACCTGGGTGCCGGTGCCCTGGGGGAGGGCGTGCGCGAAGTCGGCCTGGGCGACGGAGAGGGCGCGGGCCAGTTCGGGCTCGCCGGCGGTGTCGTCGGCGCCCATGAGCACGTTCTCGCCGACGGAGGCCGAGAAGAGGGTGGGTTCCTCGAAGGCGACGGCGACCAGGGTGCGGAGTTCCTCGCGGGGCATGGCGGTGATGTCCGTGCCGTCCAGGGTGATGTGGCCGGAGGTGGCCTCGTGCAGGCGGGGGATGAGGGCGGTGAGGGTGGTCTTGCCGCTGCCGGTGGCGCCGACCAGGGCCATGGACTCACCGGGGCGGATGTGGAGGGTGATGTCCTCCAGGGTGGGGGGCGAGTCGGGGGCGGCGTCGGGGTAGCGGAAGGAGACGGCGGTGAAGCGGATGCCGTCGTTGTCGCGTGCGGGACGGTGGGGGCCGACCGCGCGGTTCCCCGCGCCCCTTCGGGGCGCTTCATCACCGGCGGCCGGACAACGCCCCGAAAGGGGCGCGGGGAACTGCGCGCCCAGCCCCGAACCACCCGCACCCGACAACGCACCGGCGTCCTGCGGCAACGCACCCGCGTCCTGCGGCAACGCCTCAGCGTCCTCCGGCAGCGCGTCCTGTACCTCGAAGTACCGTTCCGTCGCCGTCGCCGCCTCCTGGCTCATCGCGAGCAGGAAGCCGATCGACTCCACCGGCCACCTCAGTGCCAGGGCCGTCGACAGGAACGCCACCAGGGTGCCGGCGCTCAGGTCGCCGTTCGCGACCTGCACCGAACCCCAGAACAGGGCCGCCCCGATGGCGAGTTCGGGCAGCGTCACGATGACGCCCCAGATCGTCGCCAGCATCCGCGCCTTGCGCAGTTCCGTGCCCCGCAGGGTGCGGACCAGTTCCCGGAACGCGCGTGCCTGGCTGCGGTGGCGCCCGAAGCCCTTGATGATGCGGATGCCGAGCACGCTCTCCTCGACCACCGTCGTCAGGTCGCCGACCTGGTCCTGGGCGAGCCTGGCCACCTTCGCGTACCGCTTCTCGAAGATCACGCACGTCCACATCACGGGGACCGTGGGCAGCAGGATGACCAGGCCCAGGGTCCAGTCCTGCATCAGCATGATCACCACGCCGACCAGGATCGTCACCCCGTTGACCAGCAGGAAGGTCAAGGGGAAGGCGAGGAACATGCGGAGCAGCATCAGGTCGGTGGTGGCCCGGGAGAGCAACTGGCCGGAGGCCCAGCGGTCGTGGAAGGCGACCGGCAGCCGCTGGAGCCGGGCGTAGAGGCCCGCCCGCATCGACGCCTCGACGTGGGAGAGGGGTCTGGCGACCAGCCAGCGGCGCAGGCCGAAGAGCAACGCCTCCGCCAGTCCGAGCAGCAGCAGGTACAGCGCGCCGAGCCACACCCCGGCCGGATCACGGTCGGCCACCGGGCCGTCCACCATCCATTTGAGGACGAGGGGTATCACGAGCCCCGTACAGGAGGCGACTATCGCCACGAGAGCGGCGGAGAACAGCCGCACCCGCACCGGCCGTACATAGGGCCACAGGCGCAGCAGGATACGGAGGGCGGACCGGTCGTTGGTGGTTGCACGTGTCGGAGGCATCAGGGCCGAGCCTACGGACCGGCACTGACAACGCCCACCGAGTTTTGGCCGGACCGGGATCCGCCGTAGGGCCCCCGACCTGGGAAGGGTTCGAGCGGTCGGACGATCGGACGCCGCGCGTCAACCGATCGGAGGATGCCGGGCCGAGCGGGACGGGCGATGCGGCGGACCCGCTCCGGCCGGGACCCTCGAAGCATGCCGACCGTCATCGAAGTGACAGAACTGCGGAAGTCGTACGGCGGCCGGGCCGCCGTGGACGGGGTGGGCTTCGCCGTCGAGGAGGGGGAGATCTTCGGGATCCTCGGTCCGAACGGCGCCGGCAAGACCACCACCGTCGAGTGCGTCGAGGGACTGCGGGTGCCGGACGGCGGGCGGGTCCGGGTCACCGGGCTCGATCCCGTCGCCGAGCACGAGCGGGTCGCCCTCGTCCTGGGCGCCCAGCTCCAGCAGAGCGAACTCCAGCCGAAGCTGACCGTCCGCGAGGCACTGGAGCTGTACGCCTCCTTCTATCCGGACCCGGCCGACTGGCGGCCGCTCGCCGAGCGCCTCGGGCTCACCGGCAAGCTGGGCACCCGGTTCGGCAAGCTCTCCGGCGGGCAGCGGCAGCGCCTGTTCATCGCGCTGGCCCTGATCGGGAACCCGCGCGTCGTCGTCCTCGACGAGCTGACCACCGGGCTCGACCCGCGTGCCCGGCGCGACACCTGGGCGCTGATCGAGGACGTCCGGGACCGCGGGGTCACCGTCCTGCTCGTCACCCACTTCATGGAGGAGGCGCAGCGGCTCTGCGACCGGATCGCCGTGATCGACAAGGGGCGGGTGGCCGCCCTGGACACCCCGGCCGGGCTGATCCGCCGCTCCGCGGGCGCCACCGTCATCAGCTTCACCCCCTCCGCCCCGCTGGACGACCACGACCTCGCGGCCCTCCCCGCACTCGCCTCCGTGGAGCGCAAGGACGGCCGGATCACGCTCGCCGGCACCGACGAGACCGTGAACGCGGTCATCACCCTGCTCGCCCGCCACCGCGTCACCGCCCACCAGTTGCGGGTGGTGGACGCGACCCTCGACGACGCCTTCCTGGACCTGACGAAGGAGAAAGCGGTATGAACACCGCCGTCCTGCGCACCGAGTTCCGTCTGTTCCGCCGCGAACCCGGCGCCGTCTTCTGGGTGGCCCTGTTCCCGACGCTGCTGCTGGTGATCCTCGGCTCGATCCCCTCGTTCCGGGACGCCGACACGTCCCTGGGCGGACTGCGGCCCGTCGACGCGTACGTGCCCGTCGCCGTGCTGATCGCCCTCATCATGTCCGGGGTGCAGACCCTGCCCCAGGCCCTCACCGGCTACCGCGAGCGGGGCATCCTGCGCCGCACGCGGCTCACCCCGGTGCGGCCCGCGGCGCTGCTGTCCGCGCAGATGGCGGTCCAGGGCACGGTCGCGCTCGGCTCGGCGCTGCTCGCGCTCGCCGTCGGCCGGCTGGCCTTCGGCGTACGACTGCCACGGCAGCCCGGCGGCTACCTGCTGGCGCTGCTGCTCGCGGCGGCGGCCGCCCTCGCCCTCGGTTCCGTCGTCTCGGCGCTCTCCCGCACGACGAGGATCGCGGGCGCGATCGGTTCGGCGGTGTTCTTCCCGATGATGTTCTGCGCGGGCGTGTGGATCCCGGTGCGGGAGATGCCGCACACCATGGCCCGGATCGTCCAGCTGACCCCGTTCGGCGCGGCGGCCCGTGCCCTGGACCAGGCCGCCGCCGGGCACTGGCCGGGCTGGGAACACCTGGGCGTGCTCGCCGTCTGGGCGGTGCTGCTCACGGCGGGGGCCGCCCGCTGGTTCCGCTGGGAGTAGGCGGCCGGCCGTGCAGACTGGGGACATGACCGCGGTGGACAGCCGGATCGACCGGCGCTGGGACCAGCTGCACACCTGGGGTCCGTACGGACTGCTCGGCGTCGGAGTCGTCCTCGCCGTCGCCTCCGCCGACCCGCATGCCGCGCCGGTCAAGTGGTACTCGGCCTGGTCGCTGGTCGGTGCCGCGCTCGCACTCCAGCTCTGTTGGCACGGCACCCGGGTGCGCAGGCCAGGTCGCGGCCGGGCGCCGTCCCGGTCGGGGACGGTGTACTACGCCGTGCGCTGGGCCCTGGCCTTCGTCCTCACCTGGCTCAACCCGTTCTTCGCGTTCTACGCCGCCGCCGGCTACATGGACGCCGACGAGACGCTGCCGCCCAGGTGGCAGCGGATCGGACTGCTCGCGAGCGCGGTCACCGTGGCCGGCGCGCAGGCCGGCGGGCTGCCGCTCGCCGGCGCCGTCCAGTGGCTCCTCTTCATCCCGCTCCTGGTCGCCAACTCCGGTCTGCAGATGGTCGTCGCCCACCTCGACGAACAGGAGAGGCGGCGCGCGCGCGAGCGCACCGAGACCATCACCGAACTGGAACGCACCAACGTCGCCCTCCAGCAGGCCCTCGACGAGAACGCGGCCCTGCACGCCCAACTCCTGGTCCAGGCACGGGAGGCCGGGGTCGCGGACGAACGCCGGCGGCTGGCGGCCGAGATCCACGACACCATCGCCCAGGGGCTGGCCGGGATCATCGCCCAGCTCCAGGTCGTCATCAACACCCCCGACCCGGGGACGGCCACGGACCACGCGGGCCGCGCGCTGGCACTGGCCCGGCACAGCCTGGGGGAGGCCCGCCGGTCCGTGCACAACCTGGCGCCGGTCGCCCTGGAACACGACGGCCTGCCCGAGGCGCTGACGAAGACGGTCGCCGAATGGGGCGAACACACCGGCGTCCGCGCCGAGTTCACCCTCACCGGCACCGCCGAGCACCTGCACGGGGAGGTCGCGGCCACCCTCCTGCGCATCGTCCAGGAGGCCCTTTCCAACGCGGCCCGGCACGCGCGGGCCTCCCGGGTCGGAGTCACCCTCTCCTACCTGGGCGACGAGGTCATCCTCGACATCCGTGACGACGGCACCGGCTTCGACCCGCTCGCCGTGCCCGTCCGCAGCCGCGCCGGCGGCTTCGGCCTCGACGGGATGCGGGCCCGCGCCGAACGCATCGCCGGTTCGCTCACCGTGGAGTCCGAACCGGGGCTCGGCACGGCCCTGTCGGCACGCGTACCGTTGGTCCGCCATGACAGCTGAGCCGACCGCCGAAGCCCCCGTCTCCCTGCTGATCGTCGACGACCACCCCGTGGTCCGCGACGGCCTGCGCGGCATGTTCGAGTCCGCCCCCGGTTTCACGGTCCTCGGCGAGGCCGCGAACGGCGTCGAGGCGGTCACGCTGGCCGCGGCCCTCGACCCGGACGTGATCCTCATGGACCTGCGGATGCCGGGCGGCGGCGGAGTCGACGCCATCCGCGAACTGACCCGGCGCGGCGCCCGCGCCAGGGTCCTGGTCGTCACCACGTACGACACCGACTCCGACACCCTGCCCGCGATCGAGGCGGGCGCGACCGGCTACCTCCTCAAGGACGCCCCGCGCGAGGAGCTGTTCACCGCCGTCCGCGCCGCCGCCCAGGGCCGCACCGTGCTCTCCCCGGCCGTCGCCTCCCGGCTGGTCTCCGCCGTCCGCGCCCCCGGCGCCCCGGGCAGCGAACCGCTGTCCGGCCGGGAACGCGAGGTGCTGGCCCTGGTCACCCGGGGCACCTCCAACCGCGAGATCGCCCGTGAACTCTTCATCAGCGAGGCCACGGTGAAGACCCACCTCACCCACCTGTACGCCAAGCTCGGCGTCAAGGACCGCGCGGCAGCGGTCGCGACCGCGTACCAGCGGGGCATCCTCGGCTAGTTCGGATACGGCAGCAGCCCGGCGGCGATCCGCTCCCAGGACGCCTTCAGCTCCGCGAGCAACTCGGGGCGGTCGGGGCCCAGATCGGCCTGTTCCCGGAGATCGGCACCCAGATCGTAGAGGTGGTCGTCGCCGTCCGCGTCCTGGTAGTACTTCCAGTCCCCGCGCCGCAGCGCACGGTTGGCCCGGACCCGCCAGAACAGGTCACGCTCCGCGAGGCGTTCACCGCGCAGCAGGTACCCCGTGAGGCTGGTGCCGTCCAGCGGATAGGCCGGGTCGGGACGGGCACCGGCCAGCTCCAGCAGGGTCGCCGTCCAGTCCGGGGTGAACACCGGTTCGTGGCTCACCTGCCGGCCGTCGATCCGGGCCGGCCAGCGCACGATGGTCGGCACCCGGATACCGCCCTCCTGGAGCACGAACTTCTCGCCGCTCAGCGGCCACAGGTACGACCAGCGCTCGCCGCCGTTGTCGCTGGCGAACAGGACGACCGTGTTCTCCTCCTGACCGGAGCGGCGCAGTGCCTCCAGCACCTCGCCGACGGCCGCGTCCAGGCTCTCCACCATCTCCGTGTACTTGGCGACCGAGCCGCCGTCGTAGTGGTTGAGCGCGTTGCTGATCTCCGCCTGGCTCTTCGCGGCCCGGATCCGCGCCGCGATCTCGGCGCCGGTCTCCGCGTCGCCCTCGGCCAGCCAGGGCCAGTGCGGGGTGGTGAAGTTGAGGTTCAGCAGCCAGGGCGCGGTGTGCTTGCGGCCGACGTACTCCACCGCCCGCTCGGTCAGCACGGTCGTGTAGTAGCGCAGGTCCTGGTACTCGGCGTCGCCCTCGTACAGGTCGTGGTCGCCGAGCTGGCCCAGCTTGGAGAAGTACTCCAGCACACCGCCGTGGTTGCCGAAGAACTCGTCCCAGCCGGACTTGGTCGGGCTGTAGTCGGGCAGCCAGCCGCAGTGCCACTTGCCGATCAGCGCGGTGGCGTAACCGGTTTTCCTCAGCAGTGAGGCGAGGGTGGGGTGGCGGGGGTCAAGGCCCTGGGTCCGGTTGGCGACGGGCTCGGCGAGACCGCCCGGCGTACGGCCCGGATAGCGGCCGGTGTACAGGCTGAACCGGGTGGGGGAGCAGGTGGCGGAGCCGGAGTAGGCGTCCGTGAACCGCACACCCTGACGGGCCAGCCGGTCCAGATGGGGCGTTCTGATGTGCGGGGCGCCGTAGGAGGAGAGGTCGGCCCAGCCCAGGTCGTCACCGAGGATGACCAGGAAGTTGGGTCGGCCGGTGGGGGAGGCCGCGGTGCGGGCCTGGAACGGGCGCTCGGCGGCCTCGGCCGGGGCGGCGGCCGGTCCGGCGACGGCGGCGGCCGCGCCACCGCCGAGGAGACCACCGAACGTACGACGGGAAATCTCAGGCATGCGCTTCAGTGCATCAGCGGCCCCGATCACCTGGCCAGGAGGGCGGCGCTGAATTCACGGGGCTGCAACGTTGTCTCACCCGGTCACCTTCAGCAGCAGCACCGACCGCGCCGGCACCGTGATCGCCGTCCCCGCCCGGTGCACCACCCCGGGTGCCGCCCGCTGCTCCTCCCACGAGGTGTCCACGACCACCTCGTAGCGCTCCGCCCAGGGCGGACCCGGCAGCACGAACCGGGCCGGGCGGTCGCCGGCGTGCAGGACGGTCAGGAAACTGTCGTCCAGGACCGGTGCCCCGCGCTCGTCGCGGCCGGGGATGTCCCGCCCCGAGAGGTACATGCCGAGGGTGGCGGCGGGCGCGTACCAGTCGCCCTCCGTCATCTCCTCCCCGCGCGCCGTGAACCAGGCCAGGTCGCGCAGTCCGTCCGCCGAGTGCGCGCGCCCCGAGAAGAAGGCGCGGCGGCGCAGCACCGGATGGCGGTGGCGGAGCCGGATGAGGCGGGAGGTGAGGTCGAACAGCGGCCGCCAGGCGGGGTCGTCCAGCAGGCTCCAGTCCAGCCAGCTGATGTCGTTGTCCTGGCAGTAGGCGTTGTTGTTGCCGCGCTGGGTGCGGCCCAGCTCGTCGCCCGCGACCAGCATCGGGACCCCCGTCGACAGCAGCAGCGTCGTCAGGAGGTTGCGCAACTGCCGCCTGCGCAACGCCTGTACGTCCTCGTCGTCGGTCTCGCCCTCGGCCCCGCAGTTCCAGGAGCGGTTGTCGTTCGAGCCGTCCCGGTTGTGCTCGCCGTTCGCCTCGTTGTGCTTCGTCTCGTACGACACCAGGTCGCGCAGCGTGTAACCGTCGTGCGCGGTGATGAAGTTGACGGAGGCGTAGGGGCGGCGCCCGCCCCAGGCGTAGAGGTCGCTGGAGCCGGAGAGGCGGTAGCCGAGGTCGTGGACGTCGGGGAGGGCGCCGCGCCAGAAGTCCCGGACCGCGTCGCGGTAGCGGTCGTTCCACTCGGTCCACAGCGGCGGGAACGCGCCCACCTGGTAACCGCCGGAGCCCACGTCCCAGGGTTCGGCGATCAGCTTCACCCGGCGCAGCACCGGGTCCTGGGCGATGACGGCCAGGAAGGGGGAGAGCATGTCGACGTCGTGCATCGAACGCGCCAGCGCCGCCGCGAGGTCGAAGCGGAAGCCGTCCACGCCCATCTCGGTCACCCAGTAGCGCAGCGAGTCGGTGATCAGGCGCAGCACGTGCGGGCGGACCACGTGCAGGGTGTTGCCGCAGCCGGTGTAGTCGGCGAAGCGCCGGGCGTCGTCCTGGAGGCGGTAGTAACCCCGGTTGTCGATGCCCTTCAGGGACAGCGTCGGGCCCAGCTCGCCCGCCTCCGCGGTGTGGTTGTAGACCACGTCGAGGACGACCTCGATGCCGGCCGCGTGCAGCGCGCGCACCATCCGCTTGAACTCGCCGACCTGCTGTCCCGTCGTACCGGAGGCCGCGTAGGCCGCGTGCGGGGCGAAGTAGCCGATGGAGTTGTAGCCCCAGTAGTTCCGCAGGCCGCGCTTCAGCAGGTGGTCCTCGTGGGCGAACTGGTGGACGGGGAGCAGCTCCACCGCCGTCACGCCCAGGTTCACCAGGTGCTCGATCGCGGCCGGGTGCGCCAGCCCCGCGTAGGTGCCGCGCAGTTCCTCCGGTATGCCAGGGTGCAGTCTGGTGAAGCCGCGCACGTGCAGCTCGTAGATGACGGAGTCCGCCCACGGGGTCTTCGGACGATGGTCGTCGGACCAGTCGTCGTCGTCGTGGACGACGACGCCCTTCGGGACGTACGGCGCCGAGTCCCGGTCGTCGCGGACCGTGTCGGCGACCTGCTGGTCGGGCCAGTCCCGGACGTGCCCGTACACCTCGGGCGGCAGCGCGAACTCGCCGTCCACCGCCCGCGCGTAGGGGTCGAGGAGCAGTTTCGCCGGGTTCCAGCGGGCGCCGGTCCACGGGTCCCAGCGGCCGTCCACCCGGTAGCCGTACCGCTGCCCCGGCAGCACACCGGGCACGAACCCGTGCCAGATCTCGTGCGTGAGTTCGGTCAGCCGGAGCTGGGTCTCCCGCCCGTGCTCGTCGAAGAGGCACAGCCGGACCGCCTCCGCCCCGGCCGCCCACAGGGCGAAGTTGGTGCCCGCCACCCCGTCGGGACCGACCCGGAACCGGGCGCCCAGCGGGGTCGACGCCCCCGGCCACGCGGACGGGACGGGCAGCGGCGTCCCGTTCACCGCGGGGGCTTCCGCCCTCGGGGCCCGCGCCGGTGCTCCCTGCTGCTCGGCTGCGCTCGTCACGTCGGCCCCTTTTTTCGTTCCGCGGCTCGCCGGCCCCCGGGGCGCACCGGACCGCGCCCGGACAGCCGTCCGCACCCGGGCTCCCGGCCCCGGGCACGGACGGCGTCCGTCACGGACGCGCCCGCGGCGGCTCGTCCACGGGCGCGGCGGCTCCCCAGCTCGTCGTCCTTCCCTCTGTTCTGCCCAGTGCCGGCGTCGCACTCACGTTTCCCCGGGGCATGCCCGATCGTTAGCGGCACGTGACGCATGCACAAGGGCGCGCACGGCGCGCGGGGGCCGCGCTGGCCGCGGTACTGACATGGGGAGCGCTGCTGGCGGGCGCCGCCGGCTGCTCCTCGGACGAGACGCACGGACTGGGCGTCGACCACGTCCTCGGGGGCGCGCCGCCGTCGCCCGAGGACGTCATCCGCATCTCCCCGGACGACGGCGCCACGGGCGTGCGCCCCGGCGCGGGGCTGACGGTACGGGTGCCGAGCGGCCGGCTCGAGTCGGTGAACGTGGTCAGGTCCCAGGACGCCCAGGACTCCCCGGTCCCCGGGCACATCGCCGCGGACGGCGTGACCTGGCGGCCGGACGACCCGAAGCTGGCGCTGGCCGCCAAGTACACGGTGGACGCGGTGGCGCTGGACGGCTCCGGCCACCGCTCCGCCCGCCACACCACCTTCACCACGCTCGTCCCCGACGAACGCTTCATCGGATACGTCACCCCCGAGAACCGCGCCACCGTGGGCACCGGGATGATCGTCTCCCTCGCGTTCAGCCGCGACATCGACGACCGCGCCGCCGTCGAGCGCGCCGTACGGGTCAGCGCCGCGCCCGCGGTCGACATCCGTCCGCACTGGTTCGGCAGGAACCGCCTCGACTTCCGCCCCGAGCGCTACTGGCAGCCCGGCACGGTCGTCACCGTCGACCTGAGGCTCCGTGACGTCGAAGGCGCCCGGGGCGTCTACGGCCTGCAGTACAAGACCTTCACCTTCACCGTCGGCCGCAGCCAGGTCTCCCTCGTCGACGCGGCCAAGCACACCATGGAGGTGACCCGCGACGGCGACCTGCTCGCCACGGTGCCGGTCACCGCGGGCGCGCCAGCGCACACCACCTACAACGGGAAGATGGTGGTGATGGAGATGCACGAGGTCACCCGCATGAACAGCCGCACGGTCGGCTTCGGCGGCGAGTACGACATCCCCGACGTCCCGCACGCCCTCAAACTCACCGACTCCGGCACCTTCCTGCACGGCAACTACTGGGCGCCGGACGCCCCCGGCCGGGTCAACGTCAGCCACGGCTGCGTCGGCCTGCGCGACGTGAAGGGCGGCAGCTCGGACACGCCGGCGGGCTGGTTCTACGACCGCAGCCTGGTCGGGGACGTGGTCGAGGTCGTCAACAGCAACGACAGGACGGTCGCTCCCGACAACGGGCTCGGCGGCTGGAACATGGGGTGGAAGGAGTGGAAGGCGGGCGGCGCGGTCAAGTGACCGGGCGGCGGCCGGACGGTGGGGGGCGGAAGTTGCGACGCAACGGTGACATTCGCCCAACACCAAGCTCAAAACCCTGCCGTTAATATGCGCCAATGTGCGCGGTGAACGCGCCGGGGTGGGCCTGACCAGGCCCTGGGAGGGGAGAACGACTTGAACGTGCGGCCGATATCGGGGGCGTCGGTTCGGACTCGGAGGGCTCGGGGGAAGCGGCTGGCGCTCATGTCCGGCATATCCGGGGTCCTGCTGGTGGCCGTCACCGCGTGCGGGGGCGGCTCCTCCGACGACAAGGGGGCCGGGGACGGCGCCAAGCAGAAGGACTCGACGACCCAGGCGAGCAAGCAGTCCCTCGCCACGGTCAGCATCAGCCCCAAGTCCGGGGCGACCGGGGTGGACACCAGCGGGGCGCTCAAGGTCACCGCCGCCAAGGGCAAGCTGACCGACGTCGAGGTCAAGGACGCCAAGGGCAACAAGGTGGACGGCGCGATAGCCGCGGACGGCGTCAGCTGGACGCCGTCCCTGCACCTCGCCAACGCGACCAAGTACACCGTGCACGCGGTGGCCAAGGACGCCGAGGGCCGGGAGTCCGCGGAGGACTCCAGCTTCACCACCCTCACCCCGAAGAACACGTTCGTCGGGTACTTCACGCCGGAGGACGGCTCCACGGTCGGCGTCGGAATGCCGTTCTCCGTCCGCTTCACCCGGGGCATCACGGACCCGGCGGCCGTCGAGAAGGCCATCACCGTCAAGACCGAGCCGGCGGTCGACGTGCAGGGCCACTGGTTCGGCAACGACCGCCTCGACTTCCGGCCCGAGAACTACTGGAAGTCCGGCACGAAGGTCTCCGTCACCCTCAACCTCAACGGCGTCGAGGGCCGTGACGGGGTGTACGGCGAGCAGTCCAAGACCGTGAAGTTCACGATCGGCCGCAACCAGGTCTCCGTCGTCGACGCCAAGAAGCACACGATGAAGGTCATGCAGGACGGCAAGGTCGTGAAGACCCTCGCGGTCACGACCGGCAAGCCGGGCTACGACACGTGGAACGGCCAGATGGTCATCAGCGAGAAGCTGCGCGTCACGCGGATGAACGGCGAGACGGTCGGCTACGGCGGCGAGTACGACATCAAGGACGTGCCGGACGCGATGCGGCTGACCACGTCGGGGACGTTCATCCACGGCAACTACTGGGGTGGGGACGCCTTCGGCAACTACAACGCGAGCCACGGGTGCGTCGGCCTGCGGGACCTCCGCGGCGGCGGCGACCGGTCGGTGCCGGCCGCCTGGTTCTTCGACCACTCGATCATCGGTGACGTGGTGACGGTGAAGCACTCGAACGACCGGACGGTGTCCCCGGACAACGGCCTCAACGGGTGGAACATGTCGTGGAAGGAATGGACCGCGTGAGCCCCCGCCGGGCCGCGCCCGGAAGTGAACGCCCGCTAACCTCCTCTCCATGACCGTTACCCTCGAAGTATCCGAAGGTGTGGGCACGCTGCGCCTCGACCGGCCGCCCATGAACGCGCTGGACGTCGCCACCCAGGACCGGATCAAGGAGCTGGCGGAGGAGGCCGGCCGTCGCGAGGACGTTCGTGCCGTCGTCGTCTACGGCGGCGAGAAGGTCTTCGCGGCGGGAGCCGACATCAAGGAGATGCAGAACATGGACCACGCGGCCATGGTGCTGCGCGCCCGTGGCCTCCAGGACTCCTTCACGGCCGTCGCCCGGATCCCCAAGCCGGTCGTCGCCGCCGTCACCGGCTACGCGCTGGGCGGCGGTTGTGAACTCGCGCTCTGCGCCGACTACCGGATCGCCGCCGACAACGCCAAGCTGGGGCAGCCCGAGATCCTGCTCGGGCTGATCCCGGGGGCCGGCGGCACCCAGCGGCTGCCCCGGCTCGTCGGCCCGTCCAAGGCCAAGGACCTGATCTTCACGGGCCGGATGGTCAAGGCCGACGAGGCGCTCGCCATCGGCCTCGTCGACCGCGTCGTACCCGCCGCCGACGTCTACTCCGAGGCGCACGCCTGGGCCGCCCGGCTCGCCCGGGGTCCGGCGATCGCGCTCCGGGCCGCCAAGGAGGCGGTCGACACCGGTGTGGAGACGGACCTGGAGACCGGGCTCGCCGTCGAACGGAACTGGTTCGCGGGCCTGTTCGCGACCGAGGACCGGGAGCGCGGCATGCGCAGCTTCGTGGAGGAAGGGCCTGGCAAGGCCAAGTTCCTGTGATCTTCACCCTGTTGTGAATCCCCCGAACCACTTGCAATTGACGTGATGTCTGATTCCGGGTCCCTCGATGGGGCGGTTTATGGGAGCCTTAAGGCACCCTTAAGTCTGCCTTGTCGAGGGGGTCTGTCGATTGCCCGGAGATGAGCCGTCGCCGCAGGTCGGGCGGGGTGTCAGAGGCATCGAAATGCCGATGGCATATGCCGATCGGCAGTCGCCGGGCGGTGCGTTCCCTGGGGCGTATTCCGCCGGAACGGCCCCGGAGCGCGCTCGGGACGGCCATGATGGGGGCATGGCGGGGCTGGAGGGCATCGAACAGCCGCGGGGACACAGCCGTGCGGCCGCGGCACGGTGGTCGCCTGCGGTCGAGGACGAGCAGGCGCTCAAGGCGATCGAACTGTTCGGCAACCCGACGGAGGCGGAGATTCCGCTGCCGTCCCGCCCCGAGTCCGCGGCGACCGCCCGCCGGCTCGCCCAGGTCGTCATCCTCCGTCAGTGGCGCCTCACCCCGAAGATGACGGAGGACGCGGTCTTACTCGTCTCCGAACTCGTGGGGAACGCCGTGCGACACACCGGGGCCCGCGTGTTCGGCCTGCGGATGCGCCGTCGCCCCGGCTGGATCAGGATCGAGGTCCGCGACCCGTCGCGCGGCCTGCCCTGCCTGATGCCGGTTCAGGAACTCGACATCAGCGGCCGGGGCCTGTTCCTGGTCGACAAACTGTCGGACAGATGGGGCGTCGACCTGCTCCCGCGAGGCAAGACGACATGGTTCGAGATGCGGGTCGCCGACCGATAGCGGTCCGCCGGGGTGCCCCCGAAGGGGCGCCGGGCTGTGTCGGTCCCCGGCTGCCGTCGGGGGGGGGCACGACCGGCCCCCACCGACCCGCAGCCGGCGTCAATAGCCGATTTTCTTACCCAATCCCCCTTAAATGGGGCGGGTGACCCCCACCAACCGACGTGACGTCCTCCGAGCAGGCGCCGGCCTGGTAGCCGGCGGCGCCATGGCCAACGGTTGCGGCACCACCGGCACGGCCACCGCAGCACCCCCCACCTCACCCTCTGCCTCACCTTCGGTCTCGCCCTCGCCCTCGTCATCGTCCGCCGCCGAACGGCTCCCCCTCCAAGTCACCCACGGCCCCCGCGACAGCGCGAAGGTCGCGCTCACCTTCCACGGCCAGGGCGACCCCGCCCTGGCCACCCGGCTCCTCACCACCGCCGAGCAGCACGGCGCCCACCTCACCGTGCTGGCCGTCGGCACCTGGCTCGACGCCTGTCCCGCGATGGCCCGCCGCATCCTCGACGGCGGTCACGACCTGGGCAACCACACCCAGCGGCACATCTCCATCAACGCCATGGCGGAGGCCGGCGCCCGCAAGGAGATCACCGACTGCGCCGACCGCCTCCAACGGCTCACCGGTTCGATCGGCCGCTGGTTCCGCCCGTCCAGGGCGGCGACCGCCTCGCCGCTCGTCGCCCGGCTCGCCGTCGCGGCCGGCTACCCGCACGTGCTGTCGTACGACGTCGACTCGCTCGACTACACACAGCCCGGCGCGTCGGCCGTCACCCGCAAGGTGCTCGCCGAGGTCAGGGGCGGCTCCGTGGTGAGCATGCACTTCGGCTACCAGGACACGGCCGACGCCCTCCCCGACGTACTCCAAGAACTCCACCGCCGTGGACTGCGCGCGGTCACCACCACGGAGCTGCTGAGCCGATGAGAACCACGAAAGCCGCCCGTCTGCTGGCCGCCGGCGCCGCCCTCGCGGCCCTCGCGCTGCTCTCCGCGTGCAGCGACGACTCCGGCCGGCCCTCGGCCGCCGCGAGTACCGCTCCCGCGCGGCCGCAGGCCCGGCAGGAGGAACCGGCCGTCGACGGACTGCCGGGCATGCCCCCGGTCCTCGACCCGAAGGACATGTACGCCGCCGACCGTCCCGGCAGGCTCTCCCCGGTGGTCAAGGGCTTCCCGTCCCTGGTCTACGTCCCCAACACCAACTCCGACACGGTCTCGGTCATCGACCCGAGGACGTACCGGGTGATCCGCACCATCCCGGTCGGCCGGCAGCCCCAGCACGTCGTGCCGTCCTGGGACCTGAAGACCCTGTGGGTCAACAACGACCTGGGCAACAGCCTCACCCCCATCGACCCGAGGACCGGCGAGGCCGGCCGCCCGGTCGCCGTGCACGACCCGTACAACCTGTACTTCACCCCCGACGGCAAGTACGCGATCGTGATGGCCTCCAACGACCGCGAGCTGGTCTTCCGGGACGCGCACACCATGAAGACCGTCAAGGTCCTTCCGGTCACCTGCTACGGCGTCAACCACGCCGACTTCTCCCTCGACGGCCGGTACTTCATCGTGTCCTGCGAGTTCAGCGGCGAACTGCTGAAGGTGGACACGGCACGGATGGAGGTGCTGCGGCAGGAGCGGCTGCCCCTCCACGGCGCGATGCCGCAGGACGTCAAGGCCTCCCCGGACGGCAAGCGGTTCTACATCGCGGACATGATGGCCGACGGAGTGTGGGTCCTGGACGGCGACGCCTTCACCAAACCCACCTTCCTGCGCACCGGCAAGGGCGCCCACGGGCTGTACGTCAGCCGGGACTCCCGGGAGATGTACATCTCCAACCGGGGCGAGGGCACCATCTCCGTCTTCGACTTCGCCCACGACCGGCTGACCAAGAAGTGGCGGCTGCCCGGCGGCGGCAGCCCCGACATGGGCGGGGTGTCGGCGGACGGCAAGGTGCTCTGGCTGTCCGGCCGCTACAACTCCGAGGTTTACGCCATCGACACCCGCACCGGCACCGAACTCGCCCGCATCCACGTCGGCAGCGGCCCGCACGGACTGGCCGTCTACCCGCAGCCCGGCCGCTACTCGCTCGGCCACACCGGGGTCTTCCGCTGACCGGGGTCCTCCGTCGGCCGGGGTCTCCCGTCGGCCGGGGTCTTCCGTCGGCCGGGGTCTTCCGTCGGCCGGGGCCGGTCGCGCGCCCGGGTCAGGCCTTGTGCAGCAGGGCCTCGGCGCCGACCGGCAGATAGCCGGCCGCCTGGAACGCCCGTACGCTCCGGGCGTTCCCCGGTGCGACCTGCGCCCACAGCGGCTCACCGGCGAGCTGCCGGGCGGCCGTCACCAGGGCGCGGCCCAGCCCCCGCTGCCGTGCCCCTTCCGCCACCTCCACCGAGACCTCCAGGCGTCCGGCGACACCCCGGCCCAGCACCAGCACCCCGCCGTCGACGCCCCAGGCGCGCACCTCGTCGCGGCGCGCGCGGGCGTAGACGACCCGGGAGTGGTCGGGGCCGGTCAGCTCGGTCAGCGCGAGTTCCGGGCGGCCCGGGAGCGGGCCGGCGACCAGCAGCGCGTCGATCGTCTCCTGCTCCCGGCCGGTGCGGTCCATCAGCGCGGTGAGGAAACGCGCGTTCATGGTCGCGCACAGCGGGTCGCAGGGGACCGCGCGCAGGGTGTCGTACACCCAGTCCGGGTCCTCGTCCGTGAACACCACCGAGTGCGCGGTGAAGGAGAGCACCCCCGCGTCCCGCGGCGACGGCTGCGGTACGACCGTGGTGCCGCCGTCTGCGGGCGGGAAGACGCCCGCTGCCGCCGCGTCGAGGATGTCCCGCAGGGTCCCTGTCACCGTGCTCCTTGAGTCCGCGCCCACTGGAAGGCCCACAATCGCAGACATGATCCACGACGGCACCGGACTTTGGTCTGACGAGGGTGTGGCGGAGTTCGACTGGGTGGTCACTGCGCTGAAGGACTGGGCGGGCCGTTAATCTGACCTGCGACAGTACGCCGGTAAGGCAGTTGGAACGTAGACAAAAGGGGCGGATCGGTGTCGGACATCGACGAGGCGCGCAAGCAGTTCGAGCGGATCGACGCGGACGGTGACGGATTCATCACCGCCGCCGAGTTCAAGTCCGCCCTCGCGCAGGGGGGTGACTGGAACGTCACCGACACGGTCGCCGAGAGCATCATCAAGACCCGCGACCTCAACGGCGACAAGGTCCTGTCGTTCGACGAGTTCTGGGCCTACCTGAACAAGTAGGCGTCGGGCGCGGAAGGGGGCCCGCACCGCGGGCCCCCTCTTTTCTCATGCCGGGGAGTCCACGCGGACGGTCCAGCGGCCGCCGTGCCGTTCCAGGGTGAGCGGCAGGTCGAAGCACTTGCCGACCTGGTCGCCGGTCAGCACCTCGGCCGCCGGGCCCTGCGCCAGCGCCCGCCCGTCCCGCAGCAGCAGGGCATGGGTGGTGCCCGCCGGAAGCTCCTCCAGATGGTGGGTGACCAGCACGGTCGCCAGCGCCGGATGCTCGCGGCGCAGCGCGTCCAGGGCGGATAGCAACCGCTCCCGGCCCGGCAGGTCCAGGCCGGTGGCCGGCTCGTCCAGCAGCAGGAGCCGGGGCTCCGGCATCAGCGCGCGGGCGATCAGGGTCCGGCCGCGCTGTCCCTGCGACAGCGTGGGCCAGCGGGCCTCCCGGTGCGCGGCCAGCCCGAGCGTTCCGATCAGCCCGTCGGCACGCTCCTCCTGCTCCGGCGTCGGACGCCACCGGGGCAGCCGCGCCACCGAGTTGGTCAGCCCGGTCAGGACGACGTCCCGAACCCGCAGCGGCTCGGTCAGCGGATGACGGGGGTCCACGTGCCCCACCCGCGTCCGCAGTTCGCGCAGGTCGACCCGGCCCAGCCTGCTACCGAGCACCTCGACGGTGCCCCGCGTCGGATGGACCAGGGCGCCGAGCAGACCCAGCAGGGTGGACTTCCCGGCACCGTTGGCGCCGAGCAGCGCCCAGTGCTCGCCGGCCCGGACGGTCAGCGACACCTCCTGGAGGAGGGGCCGCCCGTCCCGGACCACCCCCACCCCGTCCGCACGCAGTACGACGCTCATCGCACCGCCCCCCGGTTCACCGCGGACAGCACCGCGCCGACGGAGGCCGCCAGCGGTGCGGGGTCCTCGGCCGCGCCCCAGACCGTCGTGGACCCGGCCACGCGGCACTCGGCGAAGGCGTACGACCCGTGCACCGTGACCTCCAGGACCTCCGTGGCGTGGCCGGCGCCGGTCAGCGCGTCGGCCAGCGCGGTCAGCGGGCCCGAGCCGGTGCCCTCGTGGTCGCCGGTCCGGCCGTCCGTGCTCAGGGTGCAGACGAAGCGGTGCCGGCCCGGCGCCTCCTCCGACACCGACCAGGAGTCGAGGCGGACCTCGCCGTCGGACCCTTCGGCGAGGTAAGCGGCGCGGAAGAGGTCGTACAGCTCCTTCGGCGTGGCCTCCCGGCCGCTGGTGTCCGTCACCTCCTGGATCAGCCGCGCGAACTCCGGGCGCATCCGCGCGGGCAGGTCGACGCCGTGGTGGGTGCGCAGCAGGTACGCCGATCCACCCTTCCCCGACTGGGAGTTGACCCGGATCACCGCCTCGTACGTGCGGCCCAGATCGGCCGGGTCGACCGGCAGGTACGGCACGGACCACGGGGCCCGGGACTCGGGAACCCCCAACTCGGCCGCCCGGCGGGCGTGTTCCTCGAACCCCTTGCTGATCGCGTCCTGGTGGGTGCCGGAGAACGCGGTGTGGACGAGGCCACCCGCGTACGGGTGCCGTGGGTGCACCGGGAGCCGGTTGCACGCCTCGACCGTCTCACGGACCGCGTCGATGTCGCCGAAGTCGACCATCGGGTCCACCCCTTGGGCGAACAGGTTGAGCGCGAGGGTGACCAGGTCCACGTTGCCGGTGCGCTCGCCGTTGCCGAACAGGCAGCCCTCCACTCGCTGCGCCCCGGCCAGCACGGCGAGTTCGGCGCATGCGACGCCGGTGCCCCGGTCGTTGTGCGGGTGCACGGAGAGGATCACCGCGTCACGGCGGGCGAGGTTGCGGTGGGCGTACTCGATCTGGTCGGCGTAGACGTTCGGGGTGGCGATCTCCACGGTCGCGGGCAGGTTGTGGGTGACCGGCCGGTCCGGACTCGCGTCCCACAACTCGCTGAGACCGTCGCAGAGTTCGAGGACGAAGTCGGGTTCGGTCAGGTTGTAGGTCTCCGGGGAGAACTGGAAGCGGACGCCGGGGGCGTCACCGGCCCGGCGCGCCATGTGCGCGGCCGCCTCGCGCACGGTCCGCCACACCTCGGCCCGGTCCCGGCGCAGCACCACCTCCCGCCACACCGGGGAGGTGGCGATGTAGAGGTGGACGACGGCCCGGTCCATCCCCTCGATCGCCGCGAAGGTCCGGTCGATCAGGTCCCGCCTGGCCGGCGTGAACACCACCGGGGTCACGTCGTCTGGTACGGCCCCACTGGTCACCAGATGCCGTACGAAGTCGAAGTCGGTCCGGCTCGCGGACGGGTAGCCGACCTCGATCTCCTTGAAGCCGGTGCGGACCAGCAGGTCGAAGAGACGGCGCTTGCGCGGGGTGTCCATCGGCTCGGCGAGCGCCTGGTTGCCGTCACGCAGGTCGACGGGCACCCACAGCGGGGCCCGGTCGATCCGGGCGGCGGGCCAGCTCCGGTCCGCCACCGGCACGGCGACCCGGTCCTGGAAGGGGCGGTAGCGGTCGTACGGCATCGGGCTGGGGCGCTGCGGGTTCCACAGGAGGGTCATCGGTGCTGCTGCCTCTCGGCTGGTCCGGTCGGAAGTGACCGGCAGCACGGCGACCCGCGGCGGGGTGCCGGTCGCGTCAGGCCCCGCCGCGGCAGCCGAGAAGAAGACCGCGGAACGTCATGGCCGGTAGGCTAGCGAGTCCTCAGGTCCTCAGACAAGTGAGAATTCCTGTGCAGCGTGCCGCCGACCGCGGCACGGTCCCCGAAGGAGTTGGTGACACCGCATGGCGCTGGGACCCGTCCGCCCGAGCCCCCTGGTCGAACAGGCCGCCGCCCGGCTGCGCGCGCAGATCACCGGCGGCGCCTGGCCCGTCGGCACCCGGCTGCCCGGCGAGACCACCCTGGCGAAGGAACTCGGCGTGGGCCGCTCCACCGTCCGTGAGGCGCTGCGCGCGCTCGCCGGTGCCGGGCTGGTGCGGCCCCGGCAGGGCGCCGGGGTCTTCGTGATCGCAGTCGAGGCGGCCGAGGACTGGCCGACCAGGCTGCGCCGGGCGGCGGTGACCGACGTGTACGAGGTCCGGACGGCGGTCGAGGTGCACGCGGCCCGGCTCGCCGCGGAGCGCCGTACGCCCGAGGACGTCACGGCGATCGAGGCGGCGCTCGCCGGGCGGCGGGCGGCGGCGCAGGCGGACGACGCCGCCTTCGTGGACGCCGACATCGCCTTCCACACGGCCGTGGTCGCGGCGGCCCACAACCCGGTCCTGACCGACCTGTTCACCGAGTTCGTGCCAGTGCTCCGGGAGGGCCTGATCGACCTGCTGGCCCTCACCGGGCTGCGCGCCGCCGACCCGCTCACCGGCGACGCGGCCCACGAGGCGCTGACCCGCGCGGTGGCCGCGGGGGACGCGGACGAGGCGGTGGAGGTACTGCGGGCGGAGCTGGCGGACCCGTTCACGGGCTGAGCGGCGCCGCGCGCCGGGGCCGGAACCGGAGCGGGAAGCGGGACCGGAGCCGTAACCGTAAGCGGTACTCGGCCCGGCGCCTCACCTGGTCGGACCAGCCGCGGAATAGGTCGTGCACGGCCGGGGTTGATGCCGCACAGCAGCATATGTATGCAGGTGCATAGACTCTCGAGAGGTGTGTCATGAAGATCGGCATCATCGGCGCGGGCAACATCGGCGGCAACCTCACCCGGCGGCTCACCGCCCTCGGCCACGACGTGTCCGTGGCGAACTCGCGCGGTCCCGAGACGCTGACCGCGCTCGTCGAGGAGACCGGAGCGAAGGCGGTACGGGCCGACGAGGCCGCCCGCGGCGCGGAGATCGTGGTCGTCACGGTCCCGCTGAAGGCGGTTCCTGACCTTCCCGCGGGCCTGCTGGACGGGGCGGCCGAGGGAGTGGCCGTGATCGACACCGGCAACTACTACCCGCAGCAGCGGGACGGCCGTATCGCCGGTATCGAGGACGAGGGCCTCACCGAGAGCCGCTGGACCGAGCGGGAGATCGGCCACCCCGTGATCAAGGCCTTCAACGGCACCTTCGCCCAGGACATCCTGGACCGCCACCGCCCCGCCGGCGACCCCGGCCGGCAGGCCCTCCCGGTCTCCGGCGACGACGAGGCGGCCAAGGCGGCCGTCCGCGCCCTCATCGACGAACTCGGCTTCGACACCGTCGACAACGGCGGCATCGACGACTCCTGGCGTCAGCAGCCGGGCACCCCCGTGTACGGCCTGCGCGCGGGCGTCGAGGGCGTGCGCAAGGCCCTGGCGGAGGCGTCCCCGGAGCGGCCGGCGGACTTCCGCGGCTGACGGCACCGCCCTGCGCCCCTCCTCGGTGGGCGGGCCCCGGCGTCACGCGTCCTTGGCCCACTCCTTCAGCGCGGCCTTGCTGGCGAAGTTCGCGACGTTCTTGTCGTGCGGGTCGCTGGTGTACTGGTGGAAACGCCAGGAGGCCTTGATGCGGGGGTGGCCGGCGCTGACGTAGTCGGCGATCCAGAGGCCGTCGCCGGCGTACGAGGTGTCGTCGATGTTCAGCCAGAAGTTCCGGTTGGTGTAGAGCACCACCCGGTAACCGGGGCGCAGGGCCTTCACCTTGCGGATGAAGGAGTCCTTCTCGGCGTTGCTCGCGTGGGTGCCGTCCCCGGTGGTCTCCCAGTCGACGGCGAGGATGTCGCCCGCCTTCTCGGGGGCGTGTTTGACGAAGTACTCGGCCTGGGCGGTCAGGTTGCCCGGCCAGAGGAAGTGGTAGAAGCCGACGACCAGTCCGGCGTCGCGGCCGGTCTTCGTCTGCGCGGCGAGCTTCGGGTTGACGTACGAACGCCCCTCCGTCGCCTTGATGAAGACGAAGGAGAGGTCGTCCGTGCCGTAGCTGGAGGACTGGTAGGCGCTCACGTCGATTCCGTGCAACATGTGGGGGAACTCCCTTTGCCGGTGCGGATACGGACGGTGGGGGGCAGGAATTGCAACTGCGCGTTCCGTATTCCCAGCTTTGCACGGGGGATCCTCGCGAGCGGGTCAAATGTCAGCCGCGGGCCGCCAGTTCGCCGAGTACGGCGGCCGACTTGGTGGACCAGTCCGAGGTGATGACGCTGGCGTGGTCGGCGGCGAGCAGGGCGAGACGGGCCGCGACCTCGGCGTCCGTCGGGCTGGTGGAGGAGATCGCCGGTGAGACGTTGTAGGCGTCCGTCATGATCAGGATGTAGTGGTTCGCGGCGTAGAACGACGTGTCGTAGCCGTTGTTGACGTAGGTGGCCGCGTCGCCGTCGAAGAACACGAACCAGGGCCGGATGGAGGCGTCGTAACGGCTCGTGCGCGGGTCCCCGTTCGCCGCGCCCAGCACGGCGGGGAAGGCCTGCGCCTCGGAGATCTTTCCGGCTGCGTACAGATCCCGCAGGTGGTCGCCGTACTCCTGGTCCGTCCAGTAGTGGTCGAACGGGTTGGCCTGCTCCACCGTGCCCGGGATCAGTTCGAAGACGAACTTGCCCTTGAGCTGGTCACGGGTGGGCCAGGCGTCGGCCTTCGCGGCGGCGTCGAGCGTCGGGTACGACGAGCCGAGCAGGTCGGCCGGCTTGTACACGCTGCTGCCGAGCTTCTGCGAGACGAGCGTGTCGAAGGCGCTCGGGCCGAGGCCGATGGTCTGGTTGAACCCGACCTTCATCTCGACCTTGACGATCACGGGTGCGTGGTCGGGGTGCAACTGCTCCCAGGCGGCCATGTTGTCCAGGCAGCTGCCGAGATCCTGGTTGCGGCTCTGGCTGTACAACTCGCCAGGTGTGTCAGCGTGTTCGCAGTTGTTGTCGTTGCCGAACGGGTTGCTGTGGCTCACGCGCCACCGTTTGGTGATGCTGTCCACGTACACGTCCAGTTCCAGCAGCGAGGCCCCGGAGTCCAGCGCCTGCGCCCAGTAGGTGTACTTGTCCTTCTCGTACGCGTTGTGGGTACCGATGCCGGTGCTCGCGGAGAACTTCACCGCGCCCGCCCCGGTGTCCGCGTGCGCCACCCCGGGAACCACCAGCAGCAACCCCGCGGCAACCACGCCCGCCGCCACCCGTCTGACCACTCCCATGCCCCAACTCCCTGCCTCGAAGGGTGAGTTGGCGGCAGCGTAGAAGCAGGCGATTACTTATGGGTAGCCCCAGGGGGAACATTGGCCCCCGGGACGTGCGGCGACGCCGGCCGGGGCGGCGCTGACCGTCGCGCTGGCGGGTGTCGTCGTGTACTACGCCATCCGGTCCGCGGGACTCCGGACCACGCCACGCGCACGCGGGGTCCGGTTGCTCCCCTACGGATTGTCCGCGTGCGGGGGATGTCTCTTCCTGCTCGGCATGCTGGGCGGCTTCGCCGTCTGGCAGGCCGGAGCAATGGACACGCCGCTCCTGCTGGGCGGCGGCCTGGAGCTGTTCATGTACGGCGGATTCTCGCGGAATCCAACCGTCGGATGTTCGTCATCCCGGAGGACTGGGAGCCGGTCACCGGAAGTGTTCTCGTGCTTCCAGCGGACTCGACCGTCCGAGTCACGTTCGGCCCGGGGCGACGCGGCGCGCGCTCCCTCAGCACTCGATGATGTTCACCGCGAGGCCGCCGCGGGCCGTCTCCTTGTACTTGACGCTCATGTCGGCGCCCGTGTCCTTCATGGTCTTGATGACCTTGTCCAGGGAGACCTTGTGGGAGCCGTCGCCGCGCATGGCCATGCGGGCCGCGGTGACCGCCTTGACGGCGGCCATGCCGTTGCGCTCGATGCAGGGGATCTGGACCAGGCCGCCGACCGGGTCGCAGGTGAGGCCGAGGTTGTGCTCCATGCCGATCTCGGCCGCGTTCTCGACCTGCTCCGGGGAGCCGCCGAGGACCTCGGCGAGAGCGCCCGCCGCCATCGAGCAGGCCGAGCCGACCTCGCCCTGGCAGCCGACCTCGGCGCCCGAGATGGACGCGTTCTCCTTGAAGAGCATGCCGATCGCGCCGGCCGCCAGGAGGAAGCGGACCACGCCGTCCTCGTCGGCACCCGGGACGAAGTTGATGTAGTAGTGCAGGACCGCGGGGATGATGCCGGCCGCGCCGTTCGTGGGAGCGGTGACCACCCGGCCGCCCGCCGCGTTCTCCTCGTTCACGGCCATCGCGTAGAGCGTGATCCACTCCATCGCGTGCGCCAACGGGTTGCCCTCGGCCCGCAGTTGGCGGGCCGAGACCGCGGCCCGACGGCGTACGCGCAGCCCGCCGGGCAGGATGCCCTCCCGCGACATCCCGCGCGAGACGCACGCCTGCATCACCCGCCAGATGTCCAGCAGCCCCTCGCGGATCTCCTCCTCGGTCCGCCAGGCCCGCTCGTTCTCCAGCATCAGCGCGGAGATCGACAGACCCGTCTCCCGCGTCAGGCGCAGCAGCTCGTCGCCGGTGCGGAAGGGGTACTTCAGGGCCGTGTCGTCCAGCTTGATGCGGTCCGCGCCGACCGCCTCCTCGTCGACGACGAACCCGCCGCCCACCGAGTAGTACGTCTTCGAGAGCAGTTCGGTGCCCTGCGCGTCGTACGCCCAGAGGGTCATGCCGTTCGCGTGATAGGGGAGCGCCTTGCGCCGGTGCAGCTTCAGGTCGTCGTCGAAGGAGAACGGGATCTCGTGCTCGCCGAGGAGGGACAGGCGGCGCGTGGCCTTGATCGCCTCGATGCGGTCGTCCGCGGTCTCCACGTCCACCGTGCGCGGGGAGGCGCCCTCCAGGCCGAGCAGCACCGCCTTCGGGGTGCCGTGTCCGTGGCCGGTCGCGCCCAGGGATCCGTACAGCTCGGAACGTATCTGCGCGACCGAGGGCAGCAGCTCCTCGTTGCGCAGCCGGAGGGCGAACATCCGGGCGGCGCGCATCGGGCCGACGGTGTGGGAGCTCGACGGGCCGATGCCGATCGAGAACAGGTCGAAGACCGAGATGGCCACGGGAACTCCTTGGAAAAGGGCGGGGGCGCACGCCGTCGGGCGCCCCCACCAGGGAACTACTTGTTCAGACCGGGGTAAAGCGGGTGCTTCGCGGTGAGGGCCTCGACCCGGGCCTTCAGCGCCGCGGCGTCGTAGGCGGGCTTCAGCGTCTCGGCGATCACGTCCGCGACCTCGGCGAAGTCCTCGGCCGTGAAGCCGCGGGTGGCCAGCGCCGGGGTGCCGATCCGCAGCCCTGAGGTGACCATCGGCGGGCGCGGGTCGTTCGGGACGGCGTTGCGGTTGACCGTGATGCCGACCTCGTGGAGCCGGTCCTCGGCCTGCTGTCCGTCCAGCTCGGACTCGCGCAGGTCGACGAGGATCAGGTGGACGTCGGTACCACCGGAGAGGACGTTCACGCCGGCCTCGCGGGCGTCGTCGGCCGTCAGCCGCTCCGCCAGGATGCGCGCACCCTCCACGGTACGACGCTGCCGTTCCTTGAAGTCCTCGGAGGCGGCGACCTTGAAGGAGACCGCCTTCGCCGCGATCACGTGCTCCAGGGGACCGCCCTGGAAGCCCGGGAAGACGGACGAGTTCAGCTTCTTCGCGAAGGCCTGCTTCGCGAGGATGATGCCGCCGCGCGGGCCGCCGAGCGTCTTGTGCGTGGTGGACGTGACCACGTCGGCGTACGGCACCGGGTTCTCGTGCAGCCCCGCCGCCACCAGGCCGGCGAAGTGCGCCATGTCGACCCACAGGTACGCCTCGACCTCGTCGGCGATCCGGCGGAACTCCGCGAAGTCCAGCTGCCGCGGGTACGCCGACCAGCCGGCGATGATCACCTTCGGCCGGTGCTCCTTGGCGAGCCGCTCGACCTCGGCCATGTCCACGAGACCGGCGTCGTCGACGTGGTAGGCGACCACGTCGAACTGCTTGCCGGAGAAGTTCAGGCGCATGCCGTGGGTCAGGTGGCCGCCGTGCGCGAGGTCCAGGCCGAGGATGGTGTCCCCGGGCTGGGCCAGCGCGAACAGGGCCGCCTGGTTGGCGGAGGCGCCCGAGTGCGGCTGTACGTTCGCGTACTCGGCGCCGAAGAGCTCCTTCACCCGGTCGATGGCGATCTGCTCGGTCACGTCGACGTGCTCGCAGCCGCCGTAGTAGCGACGGCCGGGGTAGCCCTCGGCGTACTTGTTGGTGAGGACCGAGCCCTGCGCCTCCATGACCGCGATCGGCGCGAAGTTCTCGGAGGCGATCATCTCCAGGGTGGACTGCTGCCGCACCAGCTCGGCGTCCACCGCGGCGGCGACCTCCGGGTCGAGCTCGTGCAGGGACGTGTTCAGAACGGACATCTGCTTCTACGACTCCTGTTTCTACGACGCCTGGTCTGCGACGTCTGTTTCCGCGTCGCCTCAGCCGGCGGTGAAGGCGGTGTACTCGTCGGCGGAGAGCAGGTCGGCCGGCTCGTCCGCGAAGCGCACCTTGAACAGCCAGCCGCCCTCGAAGGGAGCCGAGTTCACCAGCGACGGGTCCTCCACGACGTCCTCGTTGACCTCGGTGATCTCACCCGTGACCGGCGAGTACAGGTCGGACACCGACTTGGTCGACTCCAGCTCGCCGCAGGACTCGCCCGCGGTCACCGTGTCGCCGACCGCCGGGAGCTCGACGAAGACGACGTCACCGAGCGCGTTGGCCGCGTGCTCCGTGATGCCGACCGTCGCCACGCCGTCCTCGGCGGCCGACAGCCACTCGTGCTCCTTGCTGTAACGCAGCTGCTGGGGGTTGCTCATGTCCTGAATTCTCCTGTACGCGGGGGAGTGCTGGTGAAGGGGGACTGCTGGAAACGGGCGTGACCAGCGGTGATGTGTGTGAGGTCACGCCCGGGGGCGTGGTCGGAGCGCGCCGGGGCGGTTCTTCCGGCGGTTTCCGGCTACTTCTCGCGCTTGTAGAACGGCAGCGCGACGACCTCGTACGGCTCGTGGCTGCCCCGGATGTCCACACCGACACCCGCCGTACCGGGCGCCGCGTGCGCCGCGTCGACGTACGCCATGGCGATCGGCCTGCCGAGGGTGGGGGAGGGGGCGCCGGAGGTGACCTCGCCGATCACCTTGCCGCCGGCGACCACCGGGTACCCGGCGCGCGGAACCCGGCGGCCCTCGGCGACCAGGCCGACGAGGACGCGGGGCGGGTTCGATCCGGCGCGGGCCGCCGCCTCGGTGAGCGCCTCGCGCCCCACGAAGTCGCCCTCCTTCTCGAACTTCACCACCCGGCCGAGCCCGGCGTCGAACGGGGTGAGCGAGGTGCTGAGCTCGTGCCCGTAGAGCGGCATGCCCGCCTCCAGCCGCAGCGTGTCCCGGCAGGACAGCCCGCACGGCACCAGGCCCGCCGGCTCGCCCGCCTCGGTCAGGGCCTGCCACAGCGCCACCGCGTGCTCCGGCTTCACGAACAGCTCGAAGCCGTCCTCGCCGGTGTAGCCGGTGCGGGCGATCAGCGCCGGGATCCCGGCGACCGTGCCGGGCAGCCCGGCGTAGTACCTGAGGCCGTCCAGGTCGGCGTCGGTGAGGGACTTCAGGATGCCGGGCGACTCGGGGCCCTGGACGGCGATCAGGGCGTACGCGTCCCGGTCGTCGCGCACCTCGGCGTCGAAGCCGGCGGCCCGCTCCCGCAGCGCGTCGAGGACCACCTGGGCGTTGGAGGCGTTGGCGACGACCAGGTACTCCGTCTCGTCCAGCCGGTAGACGATCAGGTCGTCCAGGATGCCGCCGTCGGTCCGGCAGATCATGGTGTAGCGGGCGCGCCCGACCCCGACGGACGCGATGTTCCCGACGAGGGCGTGGTTCAGCAGCCGGGCCGCGTCCGGCCCCGTCACGGCGATCTCGCCCATGTGGGAGAGGTCGAAGAGGCCGGCGCGGGTCCGTACCGCGACGTGCTCGTCACGCTCGGAGCCGTAGCGCAGGGGCATGTCCCAGCCGGCGAAGTCGGTCATGGTGGCGCCGAGCGAGCGGTGCAGGGCATCGAGCGCGGTACGGCGGGGTGCGGCGGAATCGGTACTGCTCATCGGTCGGTCGTCTCCCGGAGGTCCCAAGGGCATGACAGGCGAAGCTGTCCTCCCCATCTGTCATCGGAACCTGAGAGGTTCGCCCTGACCACGGGGTGGTCACGGCTTGCACCTTGGGTGGAGCCACTGTCACAGCGGCCCGCTTTTCAGATGTGCCTCGCCCGCGCGGTAACGGGGCCTGAGAGATTCAAGGGAGGGACTTGCTCCTTCGGCGCCCCGGGCACCGTGGTGCCGGGGGACTCTCCCGCGCGGATTCAAGCGGCCGGTATGCAGTTGGCGCGGACATCATTGCACGCCGTCCGCGGCCGTGGCAGGCCGGACCCGGCACGGCCTTCTGTGACAGGCCTGTGGCCGTTCGCGCACCGAACCGCGAGACACCGTGCATTACCTTCTCTTTACATTAAGTGGGGAGAACCTTTCCTGAACCCCCAGGGAGGACGGTCACGGTGACAAGGACCACGGCATACGCGAGGACCTGCGCGGCGACGACGGGCGTCGCCCTGCCCGAGCAGCCGACGGCCCCGGCCCGCGAGCGGTACGGCGCACGCCCCGCACCGGTCGTCCGCGATCTGCGCGAGCGCGCCGGCCACGGCCCCCACGGACTGCTCTTCGGCCCCCGGGACCTGGTCGTGGTCACCGGGCTGCCCGGCAGCGGGAAGTCGACGCTGATGCACCGCACCGTCCAGGGCATACGCGTCGACTCCCAGGACACCCGCGACCGCTGGGACGCCCGGCTGGCCCGGCTCCTGCCGTACGCCGTCTACCGCCCGCTGGTCCGCCTCGCCCACTACGCCGGCCTGCGCCGCGCCCTGCGTACCGGCGAGGGCGTGGTCGTGCACGACTGCGGCACGCAGGTCTGGGTGCGCGACTGGCTGGCCCGGGAGGCCCGGCGCCGCGGCGGCACCCTGCACCTGCTGCTCCTGGACGTCACGCCGGGCACGGCCCTGGACGGCCAGCGCGAGCGCGGCCGTGGTGTCTCGCGGTACGCCTTCCTGCGCCACCGCAGGGCGGCGGGCCGGCTGATCCGCTCCGTCGAGAAGGGCGATCTGCCTCCGGGCTGCGGTTCGGCGGTGCTCCTCGACCGCGACGCGGCGGACACCCTGCGCCGGATCGCCTTCACAGCCTGAGCGCGCGAGGCGGGCGGCCCCGGACGAGGTGGAGCGGCCCGTGGACTTGAATCGGCTGCTGGCTTTGTCGGTGTCACCCGCTAGCCTTTTCAGCCTCAACAGCGGTTTCCAGCAGGCGGTAGGCAGATGGACTTCCCGGCGGACCTTCCCGCGGACTTCCCGGCACAGGCACACCCCCACCCGCACGGCGGTTGGCCCGGCAACGAACTGGAGGAGGTGCTGTCGGCCTCCCTCGGCGTGCCCGCGGCGGCGGCCCGCCTCATCGAGGTACTGGGCCGCAGCTACCTGTGGATCCCGCTGCCCGAGGGCGGCGGCCCGCACAGCGGCCCCCTCGACCTGCCCACCACGGAGATCGCCGGCCAGGTGTACGTCCCGGTCTTCAGCTCCGAGGAGCAGTTCCGCCTGGTGGCCGGCTCCCACCTGTCGTACACGATCGCGCCCGCCGCCGAGTTCGCCCGCGGCCTGCCCCCGCAGGTCGGCATCGCCGTGAACCCCGGGGGCATGGTGGGCCTCCCGCTGCCGCCGGAAGGGGTCGCCGAGCTGTGCCGGGTCGGCCGCACCGAACTGGACGGACCCGCCTCCGGCGGCCGGGTCCGCCTCTTCGAGCCGGACTGGCAGGACGACCCGATGGACTTCCTGGCCGCCGCGTCGGCGGAGTTCGCGGCGATCGGCGTGGTCGCCTCCGCCCGCCGCTGCCTGGCCGCGGTCGAGACGTCCGACCCGGTGATGTTCGTGGGCGTCGAACTCTCCCAGTGGGAGGGCGACCTGCGCGCCCTGCCCCTGGAGGCGCTGGGCAAGGCACTGGGCCGGGTCCCGGTGCCCTGGCCGGTCAACCTGGTCCTGCTGGACGTGGCGGACGACCCGGTGGCCCACTGGATGCGGGACCACGTCCGCCCCTTCTATCAGTACGGCCACTAGAAACACCCTCGGAACAACCGGCCGGGGGCACGGGCCCGTGCCCGTTCGCGGCTCGCCGGGCGGGCTCGCCCGGCCACCACGGAGCCGCACCCGCGCACGGACAATCGGCCCCCGCTCCCTGGGCCCTTAAGCTGTCTCCAAACGCGGGGCGGCCTCCACACGCGGGGCGACAGATGAAGGGGCGGTAACACGTGAGCGCCAGCGGCACCGCGGCGACCGGACAGGTCGAGCACATGCTGCGCCAGGTAACGCCCGGGCGCTACGACGCCTACGAGGCACTCCTCCGCGCCCTCGCCACGCCCGCCTCCGGCCAGATCTGGATGCTGCTCTGGCACGGCCAGTCCGGTTCCCCCGACGCCCAGTACGGGAACATGGAGGTCGACGGCCACGGCTACGCCCCCTGCGTGACCTCGGCCCAGGAACTGTCGGCAAGCGGCTGGAACCGGTCGTACGAGGTGGTCGACGGCGTCGACGTGGCCCGCACCCTCTACCCCGACCACTTCGGGCTCTGGCTCAACCCGCACGCCCCGGGCGGCGGCGTCGGCATCCCCTGGCTGGACCTGCGCCGCATCGCCACCGGCCTGGACCGGCAGCCGGCCGGCCCGCTGCGGCTGGCCGAACCGGCCATCGAGATCCCGCAGTTCTACGCTCTGCTGTCGCAGAACGCCCACCGCACGCCCGCGATCCGCTCCCTGCGCCGTGCCTGGGTGCAGCCGGCGCTCGGGGCGCCGTACCTCGCGATCGGCCTCGACGTGTACGACACCTCGCCGCCGGCCGTGGACTCGGTGCGGGCGATGATGCAGCAGTCGATCGGGGCGGTACCGGACGGCCTGCCGGTGTCCACGGTGGCCATGACCGACGAGTACGACCCGGTCGTGATGTGGATGAGGGCGGCGGCCCGTCCGTTCTACGACCGGGAGGCCCACGCGGCGCTCCCCCCGGCCCCGGCGGCCGGCTACGGCTACCCGCCCGCGCCCGGCGGCTACTGACCGCCGCTCGGACAGTAGTTCTTCCCCATCTCCTTGCTTCTGATTCTGAGCACAAGAAATCCGGGTGAGCGGCAGTGACTTCTGCCGCTCACCCGGATTTCTTGTGGTGCCCGTCCGTATCTGCCGCGTATTACATCACGGCCTGGGAGTGCAGCCGTCTGTGCTCTTCGTCTGGCACTCCGCCCAGTGCTCCGAGGAAGTTATCCCCTTGAGGATTCCCATGTCCTTGACGGGATACTGCTTGCAGTCACCTCCCTGGCGCCACTTGTAGATGCCGAAGTTGTGGTACTCGACCATCGGCTGCGCATATCCCCGCTTGTGCGAGTCGACGACCATGGTGTCGGTCACGGTGACGCCCTTGGCGGCCGTCTTCGTCACCGAGTAGCTGGTCTTGGCGTTGACCGTGGCGATGGCCCAGCCCACGGACACGCTTGCCTCGCCGCTCCAGGCGGACGCCCTCGTGGTGCTCGTCGTCTCGGAGATCGAGAGCGTGGCCGAGTGGGAGCTGCTGTTGTACTTGCTGCGGACAGGCCCACGGGTCTTGTAGGAGGCGCCGGACAGCTTGGACACGGTGTAGTAGGTGAAAGGCTCGCAGTGCGCGGCGGCTGCCGAAGTCGCCGTCGCGGGAATGATGGCGAAGCTTCCGCCGAGCAGAGCGACGCCCGTCGCAACAGAACAGAGCGCGCGCCTCTTCGGTGTCTTCATTTGTTCTCCCCGTTTCCCCGTTTCGTTCTGCCCCAGTATTTCGGTCGCCGGAGCAGCGGTGCGGGAATGAAGTTAGCCCTGTGAATTCGATTGGGCAAGCAGTTTACTGCGGTGCGATCCGGTCGAATTCTCAGAGAAAGCTCAGATTCGTAAAGCACAGGAAAATCGATTTAGGGTCAAAATGCCGATTGTCCACTCTGTGCGTGGGGCGAAAAAGCAAGAAAGCGGCAAACCGGACGCGCCCCGCACCGCTTGTGGCGTCGGTCACATCTGAACGCTCCGCTCCGGGCTCTCGGCGGGTGGTGCTCGACCGCTGTCCATGCAGTGATCTTCGCGCGTAGATGCGCACCATTGGAGCTTCTTTGTGCACTGTGTCCGAATTATTCCGTCCGACCTCTGTTGCCAGTAGTCCGGATAGCGGAAACCTCGATCGGCATCACGGTTGCGCATACTTTCTCCATCAGCCCTGGCGCGTGATCACCAGGGCACTGAAGACTCGCCTTTCAGACGCGAAGTCACCGATCCCGCGAGCCGGTACGCAGTGCCAGTCAACGGTCTCGCGGACGGTCGGGCCGTAACCATCGGCAGCCACCGCGCAACATGCAAGCGAACCAAGCCGCCCACCGCGGCGGACAAAAGCCGGTCACCGCCGGTGAGAGGGGTCAGGTCACAGTGACCGCACCGATCGAGACCACCGGGGCGGCAGCCGATGCGCAGCCGGAGGCTGTGCTGCAGGGTGCCGGTAAGGGGCAGATCGAGGGTCGTTCCCTCGGGCAGATCGCCTGGTCCCGGTTCAAGAAGGACAGGGTCGCCGTCGTGGGCGGCATCGTTGTCGTCCTGCTGATCGTCGTGGCGATCCTCGCCCGCCCCATCCAGGCTCTGTTCGGTCTCGACCCCAACGCCTTCCACCAGGAGCTGATCGACCCCAACACCTCGCTGCCGTCCGGCGGCTGGGGCGGTATGAGCCTCGATCACCCTCTGGGCGTGGACCCCAAGTTCGGCCGTGACATCGCCACCCGCATCCTGGAGGGCTCCTGGGTGTCGCTGGTGGTGGCCTTCGGCGCCACCATCCTGTCCAACGTTATCGGTGCCGTCATGGGTGTCGTCGCGGGCTACTACGGCGGGCGTGTCGACTCGGTCATCAGCCGGCTGATGGACACCTTCCTCGCCTTCCCCCTCCTGTTGTTCGCCATCGCGATCTCCGCCACCCTGCAGGGCGGCGCGTTCGGCCTGAACGGACTGCCGCTCCACCTGAGCGTGCTCATCTTCGTCATCGGCTTCTTCAACTGGCCCTACCTGGGCCGGATCGTGCGCGGCCAGACCCTGGCCTTGCGGGAGCGCGAGTTTGTCGACGCATCCCGCGGCCTGGGTGCCAAGGGCCCGTACATCCTGTTTCGAGAGCTGATGCCCAACCTGGTCGGCCCGATCATCGTCTACTCGACGCTGCTGATCCCGACCAACATCCTCTTCGAGGCGTCCCTCAGCTTCCTTGGTGTCGGCATCCAGCCCCCGCAAGCGTCCTGGGGTGGCATGCTCCGCGAAGCCGTGACGTTCTACCAGGTCGATCCTGAGTACATGATCGTGCCCGGCCTTGCAATCTTCGTGACCGTGCTGGCGTTCAACCTGCTCGGTGACGGTCTCCGCGACGCTCTCGACCCGCGCAGCCGCTGACGCCTGCCGGCATCCGAGAGCCCGATAAGTTTCCGACAATGGAGGGGAACCCACCCATCATGCGAAGGTCAGCGCTGGCCGCGATCGCGGCCATCGGCTCCGCCACCCTGCTGGTTGCAGGGTGCAGCAAGGCCGATGACAACAAGGACGACAACGGCGGCAGCTCCGCCGCGGCCAACGCGGCTACCAAGGGTGTCGTCAACGCATCGGACAAGAAGGGCGGCACGGTCACCTACGAGCTGTCCGACGTCCCGGACTCGTTCGACCCGGGCAACACGTACTACGCGTACATGTACAACTTCAGCCGGCTGTACGCCCGCCCGCTGATGACGTTCGAGCCGGGCCCCGGCTCCAAGGGCAACACCCTGGTCCCGGACCTCGCCGCGGGCAAGGGCGTCCCCAGCGACGGCGGCAAGACCTGGACGTACAAGCTTCGTTCCGGCCTGAAGTACCAGGACGGCACCGCGATCACGTCCAAGGACGTCAAGTACGCCGTCGAGCGCTCCAACTTCGCGCGTGACGTGCTCTCCCTCGGCCCGAACTACTTCCAGCAGTTCCTGGTCGGCGGCGACAAGTACAAGGGCCCCTACAAGGACAAGAGCGCCAAGGGCCTCGCCTCCATCGAGACCCCGGACGACACCACGATCGTCTTCCACCTGAAGACGGCCTTCCAGGAGTTCGACTACCTGGTCGCCGCCCCGCAGACGGCCCCGGTCCCGCAGGCCAAGGACAACGGCGTCGACTACGTCAAGAACATCGTGTCCTCGGGCTCGTACCAGTTCCAGAGCTACCAGGACGGCAAGCAGGCCGTGCTGGTCCGCAACAAGAACTGGGACCCGAAGACCGACCCGCTGCGCAAGCAGCTGCCGGACAAGATCATCGTCAACCTGAAGGTCAACCCGGAGACGGTCGACAAGGACGTCCTGGCCGGCGACGCGATCGACCTCGGCGGCACGGGTGTCCAGGCCGCCACGCAGGCCCAGGTCCTCACCGACGCCGGCAAGAAGGCCAACACGGACAACACCTACGGTGGCCGTCTGGTCTACATGGCGATCAACACCAAGTCGAAGCCGTTCGACAACGCCGCCTGCCGCAAGGCCGTCGAGTACGCGATCGACAAGGTCTCGGTGCAGACCGCCGAGGGCGGTCCGATCCGCGGTGACGTCGCCACCACGGTGCTGCCCCCGGACATCCCGGGCTACGCGAAGGCGGACGTCTACGCCACCACCGGCAACAAGGGTGACGTGGCGAAGGCCAAGGAGCAGCTGAAGGCCTGCGGCAAGACGTCGATCAACACCAACATCACGGCCCGTTCGGACCGTCCGCAGGAGGTTGACGCCGCCACGGCGATCATCAACTCGCTGAAGAAGGTCGGCATCAACGCCAGCCTCAAGCAGTACCCGTCGGGCAAGTACTTCACCGACTACGCGGGTGTGCCGAACTTCGCCAACAAGCAGAACGTCGGCCTGATGATGATGCAGTGGGGTGCTGACTGGCCGTCGGGCTACGGCTTCCTGCAGCAGATCCTGAACGGCGAGGCGATCAGCCAGTCGGGTAACACCAACCTGTCGCAGTACGACAACAAGTCGGTCAACGACCTGCTGGCGAAGGCGATCGGCACGCAGAGCGACACCGAGCGCAACGCCCTCTACACGCAGATCGACAAGCAGGCCATGGACGACGCCGTTATCGTCCCGCTGACCTACTTCAAGGTCCTGCTGGCCCGCCCGGTGAACAACACCAACCTGGTGTCCTCGGCGGCCTGGAGCGGCCAGTACGACTACCTCAACATCGGCGTCGCGTCGAAGTAGCAGCCCCGGAAGGCAGGTGAAGGCATTGGTGCCCGCGGACCTCGTGGCCCGCGGGCACCAGCGCCGATCCCCGTGATCTCGTACATCCTCCGTCGGACGCTCGCAGCGGTGATCCTGCTGCTGGTCGTCTCCGCGGTCACCTTCGCCATTTTCTTCGTGCTGCCGCGGCTCGCCGGGCAGACCGCCGACCAGTTGGCGCAGCAGTACATCGGCAAGAGCCCGTCGAAGGCGGACATCGCCGCGGTCAAGCACAACCTCGGTCTGGACCAGCCTGTCTACGTCCAGTACTGGCACTTCATCAAGGGGATCGTCTCCGGCGCCACCTATGATCTGGGCCCCACCACGGTGCACTGTGACGCGCCGTGCTTCGGCTACTCCTTCAAGACCCACCAGGCCGTCTGGCCGCAGTTGACCTCCCGGATGCCGGTGACCCTGTCGCTGGCCGCCGGTGCCGCCGTGCTGTGGCTGGTCTCGGGTGTGGCGATCGGTGTGATCTCCGCGCTGAAGCCACGCTCCTTCTTCGACCGCACCTTCATGGGTGTGGCCCTCGCAGGCGTCTCGCTGCCCATGTTCTTCACGGGCAATCTGGCGATCCTGCTCTTCACCTACCAGTGGCCGATCTTCGGCCGCACATACGTCCCGTTGACCCAGAACCCGGCACAGTGGGCCAACACGCTCATCCCCGCCTGGTGCTCGCTCGCGCTCCTGTATTCGGCCATCTACGCGCGGCTCACCCGCTCTGGCATGCTGGAGACGATGAACGAGGACTACATCCGCACGGCCCGTGCCAAGGGCCTGCGCGAGCGGAAGGTCGTCGTCCGGCACGGACTGCGCGCCGCGCTCACCCCGATCATCACCGTCTTCGGCATGGACCTCGGTCTGCTGCTGGGCGGCGCGGTGATCACCGAGACCGTGTTCTCGCTGCACGGTGTCGGCCAGTACGCGGTGCAGGCCATCGATGACAACGACCTGCCCCCGATCCTCGGCGTGACCCTGCTCGCCGCCTTCTTCGTCGTGATCGCAAATCTTCTGGTGGACCTGCTCTACGCAGCCGCCGACCCGCGGGTGAGGCTCTCGTGACCGAACTCTCCAAGACCGGTGCCGCCGTGGGTGAGCCCACGCCGAGCAGCCCGTCGGACGCCTTCCTCGATGTCCGCGACCTCAAGGTGCACTTCCCGACCGACGACGGCATCGTCAAGTCGGTCGACGGCCTCAGCTTCTCCCTGGAGAAGGGCAAGACCCTCTCCATCGTGGGCGAGTCGGGCTCGGGCAAGTCCGTGACCTCGCTCGCCATCATGGGCCTGCACCGGCTCGGCGCCCGGGGCAAGAACGTTCAGATGTCCGGCGAGATCTGGCTGGGCGGCACGGAACTCGTCAGTGCCTCCCCGGACGAAGTGCGCCGGCTGCGCGGCCGCGAGATGGCGATGATCTTCCAGGACCCGCTGTCCGCGATGCACCCGTACTACAAGATCGGCGACCAGATCGTCGAGGCGTACCGGGTCCACCACGACGTCAGCAAGAAGGTGGCACGCGCGCGCGCCATCGAGATGCTCGACCGCGTCGGCATCCCCGAGCCCGCCAAGCGCGTCGACGGCTACCCGCACGAGTTCTCCGGCGGTATGCGCCAGCGTGCGATGATCGCCATGTCGCTGGTCAACAACCCCGAACTGCTCATCGCGGACGAGCCGACGACCGCCCTGGACGTGACCGTCCAGGCGCAGATCCTCGACCTGATCCGTGACCTGCAGAAGGAGTTCGGCTCCGCGGTCATCATCATCACCCACGACCTGGGTGTGGTGGCCGAAATCGCCGACGACGTGCTGGTGATGTACGGCGGCCGGTGTGTGGAGCGCGGCCCGGTCGACGAGATCTTCGAGAAGCCGCAGCACCCCTACACGTGGGGTCTGCTGGGCTCGATGCCGCGCATCGACCGCGAGACCTCCGACCGGCTCATCCCGGTCAAGGGCCAGCCGCCGAGCCTCATCAACGTCCCTTCGGGCTGCGCCTTCCACCCCCGCTGCCCGTACGCGGACCTTCCCAAGGGGAACGTCACCCGCACGGTCCGTCCCGAACTGCAGCAGGTCGACGGCGGCCACTGGTCCGCCTGCCACCTCTCGGCCGAGGACCGTACGCGGATCTGGACCGAAGAGATTGCGCCGAAGCTGTGAGCGACACGAAGAAATCCGATGAGGCGGTCATCCCGCAGCAGGCGTCGGCTTCCGAGAAGGCGTCCGGGGACCGGGAGGTGCTGCTGAAGGTCGAGGACCTGCAGAAGCACTTCCCGATCAAGAAGGGCATCCTGCAGCGGCAGGTGGCCGCGGTGAAGGCCGTCGACAGCATCGACTTCGAGGTGCGCAAGGGTGAGACCCTGGGCGTGGTCGGGGAGTCGGGCTGCGGCAAGTCGACCATGGGCCGGGTCATCACCCGGCTCCAGGACCCGACCGGCGGCAAGGTCACCTTCGAGGGTCAGGACATCACGCACCTGTCCACCGCAAAGATGCGTCCGCTGCGCCGCGACATCCAGATGATCTTCCAGGACCCGTATGGCTCCCTGAACCCGCGGCACACCATCGGTTCGATCGTCTCGGCGCCGTTCCGGCTCCAGGGCGTCGAGCCGGAGGGCGGGGTCAAGAAGGAGGTACAGCGCCTGCTGGAGCTGGTGGGCCTGAGCCCCGAGCACTACAACCGCTACCCGCACGAATTCTCCGGCGGTCAGCGCCAGCGCATCGGGATCGCCCGCGCGCTCGCCCTGAAGCCGAAGCTGGTCGTCGCCGACGAGCCCGTCTCAGCCCTGGACGTCTCGATCCAGGCTCAGGTCGTCAACCTCATGGACGACCTCCAGGAGGAGCTCGGCCTCACGTACGTGATCATCGCCCACGACCTCTCCGTCGTCCGGCATGTCTCGGACCGGGTCGCGGTGATGTACCTCGGCAAGATCGTCGAACTCGCGGACAGCACCAAGCTGTACGAGTCGCCGATGCACCCGTACACGAAGGCGCTCATGTCGGCGGTGCCGGTCCCTGACCCCAAGCGCCGGGGCATGAAGAGCGAGCGCATCCTGCTCCGCGGTGACGTCCCCTCGCCGATCTCGCCGCCCTCCGGCTGCCGCTTCCACACGCGGTGCTGGAAGGCGACGGAGATCTGCAAGACGACCGAGCCGCCGCTGCTCGAGCTCCGCCCGGGCCAGCAGGTGGCCTGCCACCACCCGGAGAACTTCGCCGACCAGGCGCCGCAGGACACGGTGCTGCTGACCGCGGCGAAGGAGGCCACGGAGCTGCTGGGCGCGGCGGTCCTTGAGGAGTCGGCGGAGACGTCGGCGGCGGTGGCAGCGGCGGCGGAGGAGATCACCGCCGAGGAGACCACCGCCGAGAAGGCCGCCGGCGAGGAGACCGATCACATCTGACGTCTGAAAGCCCCTTTTCGCGGGCAGGAACCCAGCAGCTGAAAGTTCCGCGGTGCGCCGTGTCAACCCCGCCGAGCCTTCGCTCGGCGGGGTTGACACTTGTGTCGGCCCCACGGGGGTCTCGGTGGATCAATTTGGTCAGCAATTGAATGCTGCTGCGCCGGTGCTGGGTTACGCTGCAAGTGAGGTAGCGCAAGAGAGCCGGTCACGTCCGGCTTGGTGTGGTTGATCCGTATTGGGTCAATCTGTTTCAAGCGTGTCCTGACGGGGGTTAGTGTGTCGATTTTAGCCGATCGGGTCAAGTTTGGTATTCTCGGCTCGCTGGATATCAGACTCGAAGGAAAAAGGGTAGTTGTCACGGCGCCCAAGCAGCAGGCTGTTCTGGCGTCGCTGCTGCTGGACGTAAATGAATTCGTCTCGGTCGACAGCCTCGCGAACTATGTCTGGTCCGGTAGGCCTCCGTCGGCCTACCGGACCACCTTGCAGGCCTACGTCTACCGGCTCCGTCAGCTCATCGGCCGTGCTCCGGGCGTCGAACTGGCCACGGGAAACGCCGGATACATGCTTGAGGTCGATCCTGTCGCGATCGACCTGCGGGTATTCCGACAGCGGGTCCAGACGGGCCGGGACTTGGTCCGCTGCGGGGATGTCAGCGGTGCGGCGCGTGAACTTCGTGATGCACTGTCCGTATGGCGCGGGAATGCTCTATCCGGAGTTCCGGGAGAGCTTCTGCAGCAGGAAGCACGTTTCCTGGAGAGCGAGCGGCTCGCGGTCTACGAGGAGTTGCTCAGTCTTGAGATATCGCTCGCGAACCATCGGCGGATAATTCCGGAGCTGACCAAACTGGTCAATTCCCATCCGCTGCGAGAGACGCTCGCGGCCCAGTTGATGCTGGCCCTCTATCGGTCCGGCATGCAAGCTGAAGCGCTTCAGGGTTACGCCGTCGCCCGCAGCCGACTGCGGGAGGAATTGGGAATCGAACCGGGCGTGGAACTGCAAGACCTGCACAAAGGCGTGCTGAGTAGAATGCCGGCTGAGGAAATCCCCATCCCGGCCTGGCCTGACTGAGCGCCCCACCTGGAGGCCGACCCGGTGCCGGTGGTGCGCTGCCGCCGTCGGCCGGGCCGGTCTCCTACTTCTGCAGCAGCCAGCCGGAGTTCCGCAGGCTCGCACTGAGCGGTCCGGCGGCGGCCCGCTCCACCATCAGTTCCACCAGACCACGCGGCGGGTCGGGAACGTGTTCGATGCGTACGTCCTCGATATTGACCCCGCAGGCTCCCGCGTCGGCCAGTAGATGGGCCAGGGCCCCCGGGCGGTCCGAGATCTCCACGGGCACCGCCGTCAGATCGAAGGACGGCCGGCCGTCCTTCTGCGGTATCCGGGCTCGTCCGGTGGTCCCGCGCCGCAGCAGTTCCTCGAGGTCCCGGCGGCTGGACTCGGCGGACGCCTCGTCCTTCTCCACAAGCGCTCGGAGCGCCGAGACGGTCCGGTCCAGGTCGTCCGCAACGGACGCGAGTACATCGGCGACCGCGGCGGCGTTGGAGTCCAGGATCTCGCTCCACAGCCCCGGATCGCCGCCGGCGATCCTCGTCATGTCGCGCAGCCCCTGTCCGGAAATGCGGACCGCGCTGTCCTCCGCCTCCACCAGGCGTCCCGCCATGAGGGCCGCGAGCATGTGGGGCGCGTGCGAGGTCAGAGCCACCGCCCGGTCGTGAGCCACCGTGTTCATCAGAACGGGGACGGCCCCGCAGAGGGACACCAGCTCCAGAGCGTGGTTGAAGGCGCTCTGATCAGTGTGGTCGGAGGTGGTCAGGACCCAGTACCGGCCCTGGAAAAGGTCTCCCCGGGCGGCCAGTGGCCCGGAGCGCTCCCCTCCGGCCAGCGGGTGGCCTCCCACGTAGCTGGCCGGGTCGCCTCCGCATGCGGACAGCTCCTGGCCAGGACGTGCCTTGACGCTGCCGACGTCGGTATAGGCGCGGGCGAGCCCGATCCGCTGCCAGCGGGCCACCTCCGCGCTGATCCGGGCCGGAGGGACCGCGAACACGGCCAGGTCCACGGGAGTCTCCGGCAGCCCGAGGTTGCCGGCGCCCATCGCGGCCGCCGTTCTGGCGGTTGACGGGTCGGCATCGCTCAGGTACACGCTCACGCCCCGCTGGCTCAGGGCCAGTGCCACCGAGGTTCCGATGAGGCCGGTGCCGATGACTGCGGCGGATCTCATGCCGGCGCCCCCTCCCCGTCGAGCCGGGCAGCGGAGGAGGAACCGTGCCGCAGTGTCTCCGCCTCGATGAAGCGGCTGAGCCGTGCGATGCCCTCTTTGATCTTCTGGGGCGTGAGGTAGCTGAACGACAGCCGGACCGCGTTCTCGCCGCCGCCTCGCGGATAGAAGTACGACATGGGCGTCCACAGGACCCCGAAGCGTTCGGCGGAGCGGGACAGTGCCTCGTCGTCGGCCCGGAAGCCGACCCCCATGGTGAGGAAGAAGCCGCCGGTCGGCTCGTTCCACCGCACACCGAGCCGCTCGCGTTCCGATACGGGGAAGACCCGGGCCAACTCGTGCAGGACCGTGTCCAGACCCTCGCCGTAGTGGTCGGCGGCTCCGACGTTCGCCTGTGACAACCGCCCGCCCGACGCGATCAGCACCCCGGCCACGGCCGCTTGACTGAGCGACGGTGTGTTGACCGTGACCATGCTCTTGATCTTGGCGAGTTCGGCGGCCAGCAGACCCGTGCCCTTGCGCAGGTCGTCCCGGACACGCTGATCCGCCACGACGTATCCGACCCGGGCGCCGGGGAAGACGGTTTTCGCGTACGAGCCCAGGTGGATGACGCGACGCCCGCGGTCGAGCGACTTCAGTGCGGGTGGCTGCGCGCCCCGGCTGACCAAGCGGTACGGACTGTCCTCGATGACCAGGACGTCGTAGCGCTCCGCGAGTTCGAGCAGGCGGTGGCGGTCCGGTGTCGCGAGAGTGCCGCCGGACGGGTTGGAGTGTTCGGGCACCAGGTAGACCGCGGTCGGGCGCCGTCCGGCGGCGATCTCCCGGCGTACGGTGGCCTCGAACTCCGCGCAGGAGAAGCCGTTCTCGTCCTCCTCCACCTCGGCCACCGCGACGTCCAGCAGGGAGGCTGCGCCGGTGATGCCGACGTAGCACGGGCTGGAGACGAGCAGTACCTGGTCCGGCCGGGAGAACAGCGCCCGGAGCACCAGGACCATGGCCTCCTGCGCACCGACCGTCACGACGATCGACTCGGGGGGTACGTCGATGTTCTCGTCGACGCGAAGGGAGTTGGCGATCAGTTCCCGGATCTGGCCGGCGGCCGGCCCGTACTGGTAGAGCGAGTTGCGGATGCGTTCCGGCGGGACGCCTTGCTCCGCGAGGTGGTCAAGGTAGCGCTCAACCGCGGTGAGGATCTGATCGGTGCTGAAGAAGCCTTCGAACGGGCGCCCCGGGGCGAAGGAGATGGCTTCCGGGTAGCGGTCGGTGACCTCGTTGAGGAAGTTCATGGCGTCGAGCACTGGGTCCGAGATGCTCGGGTGCAGGTCCTCCTTGCGCAGGACACCGGCTTCCCCAGGCGACACCGGCCCGCCGACGTCGGCCGGAGTGGCCGGTGCCTGCATCGGGACGAGGAGGCCGCGGCGGTGCCCCGGGCCGGCCCGGTCGAGCCTGACCTTCCCGGCGTCGGCGATCGTACGGGTGCCGGTCAGGGCCATGGCGTCGGTGAGTTCGGTGCGCAGGATGTCCAGCACCTGTGTCACACCGTCCTGCCCCGCGGCTGCCAGGCCGTGGAGCACCGGTCGACCGATCAGCGCCGCGTCGGCCCCCAGGGCGAGAGCGGTCAGGACATCCGTGCCACCCCGCACACCGCCGTCGAGCAGCACGGCACATGAGCCCGCCACTGCCTGGACCACTTCGGCCAGTACATCCAAAGTCGCCGGGGCGCAGTCGAGTTGACGGCCGCCGTGGTTGGACACCACCACTCCGTCGGCACCCGCGGCACACGCGTGCAGCGCATCCTCCGCAGACATGATGCCCTTCACGAGCACCGGCAGGTCGCTGACCGAGCGCAGCCACTCGACCACCGACCAGTCCAGCTCCGGGTCGAGCGCGTCACGACCGTGGTCGGTAGGCGAGTCGAAGCCTTCCCCCGGCAGGTTGGCGGGCCGGATACCGGAAGGCAGCCGAAATCCGTTGCGGACGTCGCGCAGTCGGCGACCCAGGTGGGGGGTGTCGGCCGTGAGAACCAGGGCTTCGAACCCGGCCCGTTCCGCCCGCTGAATCAGGTCTCGAGTGATCGCGCGCTCGCGGAAGCAGTACACCTGCAGCCACAGCGGAGCGGTCGTCGCCGGCAATTCCTCGAAGGCGCGGCCCGCGAAGGTACTCACGACGACGGGAAGACCCGCGGCATCGGCGGCGCGCACGGTGGCCACTTCACCGTCGGCATGAGCCAGCGTGTGATAGGCGACAGGGGCAATTCCGAGGGGTGCCGCCCACTCACGCCCGAGGATCTTGACCGTTGTATCGGGCCGGCCGGTACCGGCCAGTGCCCGGGGACGCAGCGTAATCCGTTCGAATGCCGACCTGTTCGCCGCGAGGGCACGTTCCTCGCCGGCGCCGCCGTTGATGAAGTCCCAGACCGGCGGCGCCAGTCGTGGCCGGGCCAGGCGGGCGACGTCCGACAGGGTGAGTGCGTCCGCCATCCGCTCGACGGCGGAGCTGGATCCGCTCACTGCGAGGCCACCCGCTCACGCTCGACGGCTTCGTACAGTGCGCGGATGTTGGCGCTGCCGAAGCCCTGGGCGCCGTGGCGTTGGATCAGCTCGTAGAACAGCGTGTTCCGCTCGTGCGGCGAACGCGAGAACAACTGGAGCAGGTATCCCCATTCGTCGCAGTCGGCGAGTACGTTCGTGTCCGAAAGGCTCGATATCTGATCGGCCATTTCGGGAATGCGGTCGGCCAGCATTTCGTAGTAGGTGCCGGGTGTGTGCAGGAACTCGACACCGCGATTTCGGAAATCGCGTACGGCGGCGACGATGTCATCCACCAGAAAGGCGAGATGCTGGACTCCGGAGCCGGAGTTTCGCTGGAGGAACGCATCAATCTGTCCGGGTTCACGTTGCGGGTCGGGCTCGATGATGGTGAAAGTCATACCGCCGGACGGGTTGCGGACCACGATCGAGTCCATGGCCTGCTCACCCACCTCCACGTATTCGCTGTAGAACCGTTCGCACCCAAATCCGTCGATGTAGTACTGCACGGTCTCGTGGAGGGTGCCGGCGCTCAGGCACACCGCTATGTGGTCGAGCGAGAGGATCGGTGCGGCTCCGTCGCGCGCCGGCGTGGCAGTTCGCCCCTCGGTCCAGACCCGGTCGGCCGGTTCGCCCGGTCCCGTCGGAACCAGGGTGTGTCGCACGTCCCCGAACCCGGAGACGGCGATGCTGCCCCGGTCGGAAGGGAGAACGCGGCCGCCCGCCGCGACCGCGGCGGCGGCGGTCTCCGCCACGTTGTCGCATGTCAGTGCGATATCGGCGATGCCGTCGCCGTGCTGGTCGAGGAAGTGCTCGGTGGCCGGGCCGCTGGACACCACGAGACGGACGGCCCCCTGACGCAGCAGCGACGACTGCATGTCGGGGGATTCGGAGACTGCTGATTCCTCGAATCCGAACGAGCCGGTGAAATATTCGACGGTCTTGTGCCGGTCCCCCACGTAAAGCTCGGTGTAGGGAATATCCAGTGCGGCCATGCCGATTCCTTCCTGAATATTTCGGGCTGAACTTTCCGGGAGAGAGGCTGGCATGTGCTCAGAGCCGACTACAAGGGAATTCACTGGGCTGCCGCTAAGGCGCCAGCGTGCTGCCAGGGCCACGTCAGGGAACCTCCATGGGGCAGCCAAAGACGTGGTTGATAGTTACTCCGGTCAGCCGGGATAACCAGCCCGGCGCACGGATACAGGGGGGAGTGGAATGATGCGGAGTGAGGCGTCGGCGCCCGCCGAATTTCGGCTGCCGGACGAGGCCGTCAAACCGGCTCTCGATACTGACCTCGCCCGGGCCCTGGCCGCCCTGGCCGCGGTACTTCAGCGCCGGGACGGAACGGAGCGTGTACCCGTCGCCTGGCGTACTCCGGAGGCCGGCAGCCCGTTTCGGCACGGTGTGGTCGACGTGTCTCCCGGTCTCGTTTTCGACGTCCTGGTCGACCGGGTGCGGACCGTGCTGGACGAAGGCCGTACCGGCGCGGGGGAGGCGGTGCTCACCCTGGAAGCCGTGCCGGACGGCGTACGCCTTCTGCGGCCGCCCGAGGGCTACTCGGACGCCGAGACGGGACGCCTGCTCACCCGGGCAGCCGCCTTGGCCGACGACGCGATGAGGCGAACCGGCACGCGGTTGTGCGACCTCGCCCCGGAAACCGACGACGCGCTGCCGTCCCGGCACTGGACCACCGGGCCGCCCACGGCCGACACCCGCACCGTACCGGCCCGTATCGCCGCCCAGGCCGCCGAACGGCCCGACAGCCCGGCCGTGGTCTGCGGCGACACCGTGCTCCGCTACGGCGAACTGCACGGGCGTGCCCAGGCCCTCGCGGCCCGGCTGGTGGCCAAAGGCGTGCGTCCGGAGTCCGTGGTCGCGATACGTGCCGACCGGTCGCCGGAGCTTGTGATCGCCCTGCTCGCCGTGGTCTCGGCAGGGGCCGCCTACCTGGCGCTCGACCCCGAACAGCCCCGGGACCGGATCGAACGGCTGCTCGGCGATGCCCGGCCCGCCCTCGTCCTCGCTGCGAGTGCACACCTGGCCGCTCTGCCCACCGGGGAGACCGAGGTGCTGAACCTGGACGACGAGCTGGCCGCAGCCGATCTCGCCCCGGTGCCCGCACGGCTGCCCGACCCGAGGCCAGGACACCTCGCCTATGTCAGCTACACCTCCGGGTCCACCGGAGAGCCCAAGGGCGTCGCTGTTCCGCACCTCGGTGTCACCAGGCTCGTGGACCCGGACTGGGCCCGCTTCGGACCTGAAGACGTCTTCCTGCAGATCGCCCCGGTCGCCTTCGACGCCTCGACGTTCGAGATCTGGACGTGCCTGGTGCACGGAGCGACGCTGGCCGTCTATCCGCCGGGACGAATCACCCCTGAGCTGCTCGCCGAGACGGTACAGCGCCACGGCGTGACGGTGCTGTCGCTGACGGCGGGGCTCTTCCACCAGGTCGCCGATACCGCTCCCGAGGTCTTCGCCGGCGTCCGGAGGCTGGTCGCCGGCGGTGACGTCGTGTCGGCCCAGCACGTCCGCGACACGCTGCGGGCTCACCCGGGGCTGACCTTCACCCATGCCTACGGACCCACCGAGAACACCACGTTCACCACCGTGTGGACCCCGGACGGACCGCCGCCGGGGGAGTATCTGCCCATCGGCCGCCCCATCCGTGGCACCGGTGTGGTCATCCTCGACGAGTCGTTGGTGCCGGTGCCCATCGGTGCCGTCGGCGAGCTGTACACCTCCGGCGACGGGCTCGCCCGGGGTTACCTCGGCAGACCCGCGGCCACGGCCGAGCGCTTCCTGCCGGACCCGCGCCCGGGCGTGTACGGGGCCCGGATGTACCGCACCGGAGACCTCGCCCGGTGGCTGGAGAACGGCGACATCCAGTTCCTCGGCCGCGCGGACACACAGGTGAAGATCCGCGGTTACCGGGTCGAAACCGGCGAGATCGAGGCGCGGCTGCGCGCGAGCCAGGATGTCCGAGACGCCGCCGTACTGGCTCCGCTCGGCGCTTCGGGAGCACGTGAGCTGGTCGCGTACCTCGTACTGGCCGGCGATGGCGCAAATCCCGCGGGAGTGGCAGAGCGACTGCGTCGGGGACTCACCGAGCAGCTGCCCCCGTACATGATCCCGCATCGGCTGTACGCCTTGCCCGCCCTGCCCCTGAACGCCAACGGCAAGGTGGACCGCGGCGCGCTTGCCGGCACCGAAGCGCTCGAACTGGGCCGCCGGCCGGACGCCGGTCCGACGGCACCCGGCTCGGAACTCGAACGGCTGGTGGCGAGCGCCTGGCGCGATGTGCTGGGCCGCGACACGGGTGTCCACGAGAACTTCTTCGAAGCCGGCGGTGACTCCCTGCTGTTGCTGCGGCTGCGTGCCCGGCTGAGTCAGCTTCTGGGCCGGAAGGTTCCCACGGTCGCCCTGTTCAGCCACCCGACCATCCGCGATCTGGCCGATCACCTCGACGCCGAGCCACTCCGTCCGGACCGGGGACCGGGCGCCGACACGCCGCGCGACCGACAAGCACTCCGGGAACGTGCCCGCAGGCTCGGCGCCGAAGGGAGGGGACCGCGGTCATGACGTCCGACGACAGTGCCCACGACGAGCCGACCGGTCTGGAGATCGCCGTCATCGGCATGGCCGGCCGGTTCCCCGGTGCGGCGTCCACTGACGAGTTCTGGGAGGTCGTACGCGCCGGACGGGAGACCATCTCTCGCTTCAGCGAAGCGGAGCTGGATGCGGCAGAGGTGCCTGCCGAGACCCGCTCACGCGCCGACTTCGTGCCGGCCGGCGGCGTGCTCGCCGACGCGGACCTCTTCGACAACGAGCTGTTCGGCTACACGCCGCGGGACGCCGCGCTCCTCGATCCCCAGCAACGGCTGTTCCTCGAGACCTCCTGGTCCGCACTGGAGGACGCGGGATACGGCTCGCCGTACTACCAGGGCCTGACCGGCGTGTACGCCAGCACCAGTCTGAGTACGTATCTGCTGCACCACCTGGGCAGCGACCCGGCGGCCCTGGACGGCGTCACCCTGCACGAACTGATGCTGGCCAACGACAAGGACAGCCTGGCCACCCGGGTGGCCTACCACCTGGATCTCCAGGGACCGGCCATCACCGTGCAGAGCGGCTGCTCCTCCTCACTGGTCGCCGTGCACCTGGCCTGTCAGGCCCTGCTCAGCCGCGAATGCGACGTGGCGCTGGCCGGAGGGGTGTCGCTGCACGTGCCGCAGCGCGAGGGCTACCGGGCCGTACGCGGCGGTGTCATGTCGGCGGACGGGCACGTGTACGCCTTCGACCGGCGAGCCACCGGCACGGTCAACGGTGACGGCGTCGCGGCCGTCGTGCTCAAGCCGCTGGCCGACGCGTTGCGGGACCGCGACACGGTGCACGCCGTGATCAAGGGATCAGCGGTCAACAACGACGGTGGCCGCAAGGTCGGTTTCACCGCGCCGCGCGCCGAGGGTCAGGCCGCCGTGATCCGGACGGCGCACCTTGCGGCGGGCGTGTCACCCGACTCGATTTCCTACGTCGAGACGCACGGCACCGGGACCGCGCTCGGTGATCCCATCGAGTACGCGGCCCTCCAGGAGGCGTTCGACACGGACGGACCACAGGACCGGACCGGTTGCGCCCTCGGATCCGTGAAGCCGTCCATCGGCCACCTGGACGCGGCGGCGGGTGTCACCGGGATGATCAAAGCCGTGCTGGCGCTACGGCACCGGACGATCCCGCCGAGCCCCTACTTCCGCGAGCCCAACCCGGAGATCGACCTGGCGTCCGGCCCCTTTCACGTCCCCGACGTGGCAGCCGCCTGGCCGCCAGGGGACGGACCGCGACGCGCCGGAGTCAGCTCGTTCGGCATGGGCGGCACCAACGCACATGTCGTCCTGGAGGAGGCCCCGGTGCCGCCGGAGCGGATCGCGCCACGCCGTTCGGCGCAGGTCCTGGTGGTCTCAGGTGCCTCCGAACGAGCGCTGGCGGACAACGCCGCGGCGCTGGGCCGCGCCTTGGCCGAGCGTCCGGACGTGGACCTGGCCGATGCGGCTTTCACCAGCCAGCTCGGGCGCAGGGCACTGCCGTACCGGGCGGCGGTGGTGGCTGCGAACCGGGGCGAGGCCTCGGCCCGGCTCGCCGCCCGGGCGGCCGGGGCCGGTCCCTCGGCCGGTGACGGTCCGGCTCCGCGGGAACGGCGGATCGCGTTCCTCTTCCCCGGGCAGGGCGCGCAGCACCACGGGATGGCTGCCGGACTCCACGCCGTCGAGCCGGCCTTCCGGACTGCGTTCGATCGGTGCGCCGACCTCCTGGCCGACGAACTCCACAGCGACCTGCGCGTGGTCACCGGGCTGGTGCCGGATCCGGCCGGTACGGCGGCGGATCTGCTCGACCGGACCGAGTACACCCAGCCGGCCCTCTTCGCGACCGAGTACGCGCTGGCCTGTCTCTGGGCGGAATGGGGCGTACACCCTCGGGCGATGCTGGGGCACAGCGTCGGCGAGTACGTGGCGGCGTGCCTCGCCGGTACGTTCGAACTCGAGGACGCGGTCCGGGTGGTGGCCGCCCGCGGGCGGCTCATGCAGAAGCTCCCGCCCGGCCAGATGGTGTCCGTGCACCTGTCCGCCGACGAGCTGACCCGGCTGCTGCCCGCCGGCGTGTCCCTCGCTGCCGCCAACGGCCCCCGGCTGAGTACCGCCTCCGGTCCCGCGGAAGGCATCGACCGGCTCGTCGCCGAGCTGACCGGACGGGGCATCCGGCACAGCCTCCTGCGCACGTCCCACGCCTTCCACTCCGCCATGACGGAACCCGTCCTGGACGAGTTCACCGCGCTGCTGTCCAGCATCACCCTGCGGCCTCCCAAGATCCCGTTCATCTCCAACCTGAACGGCCGCTGGATCACCTCGGAACAGGCCACCGATCCCGTCTACTGGGCCCGCCACCTGCGTGACACCGTCCGGTTCGACGAGGGCGCGCGCCAGCTTCTGGACGGAGCAGACCCGTACGTCCTGCTGGAGGTGGGACCGGGAACCACGCTGACCACCCTGGTACGCCAGCAGTCCTTGGCCGAGGGAGGCCATGTGGCGGTCGGGTCGCTAGGTCATCCCCGGCAGGCGATACCGGACGGGCAAGCGGTGCTGTCCGCGGCAGCCACCCTGTTCACCAGCGGTGTCACCATCGACTGGGACGGGTTCTGGCGGCACGAGGAGCCAGGCCGGGTGCCGCTGCCGACCTACGCGTTCGAACGCCGCCGTCACTGGCTGGGGAGCCGGCCGGAGCAGGCGCCGACCGCCGCCCCGGCCCCGGCACCGTCCGCGTCACCGCCTGCCGGGGACGAATCCGTCGGCGACCGGGTTCGCGTGATCTGGCAGGAGTTGCTGGGCATGGCGGACGTAGGGCCGCAGAGCGACTTCTTCGCACTCGGCGGCCACTCGCTGCTCGCCACACAACTCGCCGCCCGGGTGAGCGACGACCTGGCCGTGGACCTCTCTGGCGCGGCCCTGTTCGACGCCCCAACTCTGGGTGAGTTCGCGGAACTGGTCGAACGCGCGGCCCCTTCCGGCGAGTCGCTGCCCGGCGACCTCGTCGCGGAACTGGACAGGCTCACCCCGGCCGAACTGGAAGAGCTGCTGTCGGAGGGAACCGATGGCTGACCACCGGAACCGGCGGAGCATGCCCGACCTGTGGCCGCGGACCGTGCTCGGCTCTGCGGACCCCGGGGAACGCGAGGTCCCGCCACGGCACTGGGCAGAGGGATGGCAGACGGACGAGGTGACGGCAAGGGTGCCTGCCACGGTGGCCGCACTGGCCCGCACGGTGGACCCGCCGGTCGGAGCCACGGCCGAACAGGTGGTCGTGGCGGCCGGATTCCTGGCCCTGCTCGGCCGGTACACGCGCCGGGCGGACCAGGTCGTCGGCTGGTGCACTTGGGACGGCCCCGGTGGCCGACCCGGACACCGCCTGCTACGGGTGCCGTCCCCCTCCGACGTGGCGTTCACGGCCTACCTCGGCGCCGTCCGCACGGCACTGGCCGATGCCTGCCGACGGCCTGCGCTGCCGGAGGAGCCCCACCCCAGCGACCTGGACGACACCCTGCTGAGGATCGGCATCGGCCCCGCCCCGCAGGGCGGAATCGGCAGCACCATGCCCTACGACATGGTCCTCGAGATCGGCGGCCCGTCCGGCGAATCACCCACCGTCCTGCGGTACCGCAAGGGCCTGCTGGACCGGGCCACCACGGCCCGGCTCGCCGACCAACTCGGCGGCCTGCTGGAGTCCGCCGCCGCGAACCCCGCTTGCCGGATCGCGGAGTTGCCCGTCATCACCGATCTGGAACTGGAGACGGTCACCATGAGTCTGGCCCGTGGCGGGGACCTGCCCCCCGAGGACACCACCGTGGCCGAACTGTTCCGGCAACAGGCGGCTGCCGACCCCGGCGCCGTCGCGGTCGAGTGCGGCAACCACCGGATGACCTACGCCGAACTCGACGCCCGGAGCACGGAGATGGCCACTCGGCTGACCCGTCTGGGGATCGGCCCCGGTAGCCTGTGCGCTCTGCTCCTGGACCGGTCGGCGGAGCGGATCGTGGCTCTGCTGGGCATCCTCAAGTCCGGCGCCGGCTATGTACCGCTCGACGCCGAACATCCGGCACAGCGGCTCGCGACCGTACTTCAGGACTGCCGGGCGGCGGTGGTCCTGACCCGCGAGGGGCTGCGGGAGCGGCTGCCGGCGGGGGGGGTGCCCGTGGTGGCGGTCGACGACGGTACGGTCCCCGTGCCGGGTCCCACCCCGCGCCGGGCCCGTCCGGGCGACCTGGCGTACGTGACGTACACCTCTGGGTCCACCGGACGGCCCAAGGGCGTCATGGTCGAGAACCGGGCCGTGGTGGCCTTCCTGGCCGGCATCCGTGACCGGCTCGACCTCGGGCCCGGGGTGCGGATGCTGCAGTTCGCCGGGATCACGTTCGACGCGACCGTGTGCGAGATCTTCGGTCCGCTCGTCAACGGCGGCACCGTCGTCGTACCACCCCCGGACACCGACACCGTCGGGCCCGGCCTGCTGGACTTCCTGCGCTCGGCACGGGTGACGACCGCGATGCTGCCGCCGTCCCTGTTGTCGGTCCTGTCCGACGAGTACCCGCTGCCCGCCCTGCACACCCTGCTCGTGGGCGGCGAGGTGGTGTCCTCGGCCGTCTTCGCCCGCTGGGGACGTCGCCGTCGCTTCCTGGTGGGGTACGGACCGACCGAGACAACCCTCATCGCCTGCACCGGGGACCGGCTGCTCGACGACCGGCCGCCGGCCATCGGCCGGCCGCTGCCGGGCGTGGAGATGTACGTCCTGGACGAGGCGATGTCACCGGTCGCCGCCGGTATCACCGGTGAGATCTGGATCGGCGGCGGCAACCTGGCCCGCGGCTATCTCGGTGCTCCGGCGCTGACCGCCGACGCCTTCCGGCCGCACCCCATCTCCGACCGCCCGGGCGCGCGGCTGTACCGCACGGGTGACCTGGGCCGCTGGCTGCCGAGCGGAGAACTCGAGTTCCTGGGGCGCGCGGACGGCCAGCTGAAGATCCGAGGACAGCGTGTGGAACTCGGCGAGGTCGAGCAGACACTGGCCGCGTTGCCCGGAGTCCGGGACTGCGCGGTGGTTCCGCACGGCAACGGAGCCGACCTCAGACTGGTCGCGTTCGCCGCCGGTACCGACCTGGATCCGACCGCCCTGGCCCGGGCTCTCGCGTCCCGGTTGCCCCGGGTCATGCTCCCCGCGTTGGTCGTACCAGTCGACAAACTGCCCATCGCCTCGCACGGCGGCAAGGCCGACCGCGGGCGGTTGCGGGAGCTCGCGGCCACCGCGCTGGTCGGCGCGACGTCCGCCGAACCGCCCGCCGACCCGGCGGAACGGCGGATGGCCGAGCTGTGGGCGGACGCCCTGGGCCTGCCGGCCGTCGGACGCGACGACGGTTTCCTGGCGCTCGGCGGCACCTCCCTGCAGGCCGCCAGAGTTCTCGCCCGGTTGCGCGACGAGGACGGCCGGCGGATCGGATTCGCCGATTTCCTCGCCGCCGGGACCCTCGCCGAGGCAACCGCCCTGCTGACGAACGGCACCGGCCATGCCGCCGTCCTGCCGGCCCTGGACACCGTCACCGGCCAGGACGACATCGCCTCGCCCGGGCAGCAACGGCTGTGGTTCCTGAGCACACTGGGCGGCCGTGCAGCGGCCGCTTACAACGTGCCGGTCGCCACCAGGCTCGTCGGCCGCCTGGACCCGGAGGCGCTGCGCTCCGCGCTGGCAGAGGTCGTCTCCCGGCACGAGGCTCTGCGCACCGGGTTCGTCCTGCGCGACGGCGAGTTGCGGATGGTGACGAACGAGGCCGCCGAGGTTCCGTTCGTCCTCCAGGACGCCAGTGGGGAACCCGATCCCTTCCAGGCCGCCCTGCGGCTCGCGGAGGCGCATGCGGGCGCAGGGTTCGACCTCGCGGACGCACCGCTCGTGCGGGCTGCGCTGATCCGTCTGGCCGACGACGAGCACCTGCTGGTGCTCGTGCTCTCCCATCTGGTCACGGACAACTGGTCGGTGGACCTCCTGGACCGGGAACTGGCCACCGCCTACAGCGGCAGCCCTCTGCGCTCCAGGCCGCTGGAACAGGGGCCGGATTACCGCGACTTCGCCGCTTGGCAGCGCTCGCTGGCATCGAGCGGGAGCCGCGCGGACGACGAACGGTACTGGCGCGAGGAGCTGTCCGGGGCACCTGGTCACATCCCGCTCCCCTACGACAGGCCCGGGCCCGACGCACCGACTTTCGCCGGGCGGCGCGCGTCCCGTACTCTCCCGGGCCTGCTCGCCCGCCGCATCACACAACTCGCCCGCACCGAGGGCACCACACCCTACGCCGTCTTCCTCGTCGCGCTGGCGGTCCTGATCGACCGCGTGACCGGTCGGGACGACATGGTGATCGGCTCGCCCACTGCCGGCCGGCCTGGCCCGCGGATGGACGACGTCATGGGCTTCTTCGTGAACACGGTGCCCCTAAGGCTGCGCACGGCCGGGGCGTCCCCGCGCACGCTGCTGCGAGCCGCCGCACGGACCGCGCTCGACGCCTTCGAACACCAGCACGTGCCGTTCGACTGGCTGGCCAGGGAGTTCGGCGGGGCAACCGGCGCCCCTGCCTCGTCCCTCATCCAGGTCGTGCTCGCGTACCAGGGGCCCCGACGCCCCTACGCCCGTCTGGGAAACCTGCGTTGCGAGCCCCTGCCGGTGGACAACGGCACGGCCAAGTTCGACCTCACCTTCGAGGTCGAGGAGGTGGCCGGTGACCTGGTGTGCACCGCCGAGTACAACACCGACCTGTTCGACACGGAGACCGGAGAGCGGCTGCTGGACTGGTACATCCGCTCGGTCGAGGCGGTCGTCGACGCCCCCGACACCACGGTGTCCGGGCTGCGGCTGTTCACCGACGCCGAGCTGTCCCTGGCGGTCACCCCGCCGAGCCGTCGGGCCGGTCCAGGACGCCTGTTGCACACCTGGTTCAGTCAGCAGGCCGCACGGTTCGCGGACCGCATTGCCGTGACCGACGGCGAGACCAACCTCACCTACGGAGAACTGGACCGGGCCGCCAACCGGCTGGCGCACCGTCTTCTCCGGCACGGGGCCGGCCCCGGGCGGCTGGTCGGCGTCTGCGCCGAGCGCGCTGCCGGCACGGTGGTCGCCCTGCTGGCCGTGCTGAAGACGGGTGCAGGATATCTGCCGCTGGACCCGGCCCACCCCACGGCTCGGACCCGCTCCGTCCTGGCCGACGCCGACTGCAACCTGGTCGTGGGAGCCGACCGGCACCGTGAGACAGCCGGCGACGTCTTCTGGCTCACGCCGGACGCCGCGGATCTCGCCGCGGAGCCGGACACGGACCCGGCCGTACGGGTACAGGCCGAGGACATCGCCTACGTCATCTACACCTCGGGATCGACAGGCCGGCCGAAGGGGGTGATGGTCGCCCACGACAACGTCACCCGGCTGTTCGAGAACACACACGACGCCTTCCGCCCCGGCCCGGACGACGTGTGGACCGCCTTCCACTCCTTCGCGTTCGACTTCTCCGTCTGGGAGATGTGGGGCGCCCTGCTGCACGGCGGCCGTCTGGTCGTCGTCCCCTATTCCGTCAGCCGCGACCCCGAGGCCGTGCTCGACCTGCTGCTGAGGGAGAAGGTGACGGTACTCAACCAGACGCCTTCCGCCTTCCGCGGTCTCATACGGGCGGCCGACCGGGTGGACTGGCCGGACACGGCGCTGCGCCTAATCGTCTTCGGAGGCGAGGAACTCGAACCGGCGATGCTGCGCCCCTGGTTCGAGCGCTACGGCGACACCTCGCCCTCGCTGGTGAACATGTACGGCATCACCGAGACGACGGTCCACGTCACCCTGCGCCCGCTGCGGGCCGCCGATGCCGCGTCACCGGTGAGCCCCATCGGTCCGCCGCTGCCCGGAGTCGGCATCGCCGTACTCGACAAGGCTATGCGGCCCGTGCCTGTCGGCACCGTGGGCGAGATGTACGTGAACGGGGCCGGCGTCTCGCACGGCTACCTGGGACGGGCCGCTCTGACGGCCGAACGCTTCCTGCCGGACCCGTTCGGGGGGCCGGGCCGCACTCTCTACCGCACGGGCGACCTCGCCGTCCTGCGCCCCGACGGTGAACTCGTCTACCGCGGACGCATAGACGACCAGGTGCAGTTGCGGGGCTTCCGGATCGAGCTGGGCGAAGTGGAGGCCGCGCTGCTCGCCCACGAAGGGGTCCGCGAGACGGCCGTGGTGGTGGGCGACGATCACGAGGGCGAGCAGCGCCTGGTGGCGTACGTCGTCACCGACTCCGGCCCGCTGTCCGCAGACCGGCTGAGGGCTGCACTGGCCGACCGGCTCCCGGCGTACATGGTTCCCGCGTCCTTCGTCCCTCTGGAGCGGCTGCCGCTGACGGTCAACGGCAAGCTGGACCGGGCCGCGTTGCCCGTACAGGTGGTGCAGCGGGAACGCACGGACCAGGCGCCCGTGACGGTGCCGCCGCGCATTCCCGCCGAACACCGGATCGCCGAGGCCTGGTGTACCGCTCTCGATGTACCCCAGGTCAGTGTGCACGACAACTTCTTCGCTCTGGGAGGCGACTCGATCACTGCGATCCGGGTGGTCGCGCGCGTCCGCGATGCCGGACTGGCGATCACTGTGGAGGAGTTGTACCGGCACCCCAGCGTGGCGGAACTGGCCGTCCTGTGCGGCGACCGGGACCGGCAGCCCGCTGCCGGACACAAGCAGGAAACGCCTGTCTCCCCGCCGCCCACGGACATCGACGCGTACCACGTCAGCAGCATGCAGCTCGGCATCATCTACGAATGCGAGGTGTCGGACGACCCGACCCTTTACCACACGCTCACCAGCGTCCGGCTCGTCGGCCCGCTCGACCTCGCCGCGTTGCGTCGGGCCCTGGACCGGATCTCGGACCGGCACGAGATGCTGCGCACCTCCTTCGACCTCGATGCCTTTCCCGACCCGCTCCAGGTGGTCCACGGTTCGGCGTCCATGCCGCTCAGCCATCTCGTCGCACCGGACGGCGTCGACCCCGGGACCGCTCTGCGGGAGTGGTGGGCGGGGGAGTGGAAACGCCCGTTCGACCTCGCGGAGGCACCGCTCGCGCGCTGTCACGTCCTCACCTATGCCGACGGGACGTTCAGCATCGCGCTGTCCATGCATCATGCGGTGGAGGACGGCTGGAGCATGGCCGTGATCGTGGGCGACCTGCTGCTCGCCTACGAAAGCGAACTGGGGACCGGCGCCGTTCTGGAGCCGCTGCCCCGCACCCGGTTCCGTGACTTCGTGGCACTGGAACGGCGCTCGGTCGACGAACCGGAGACGGCCGGCTTCTGGAGGAAGCGCATCGTCGGCGCCCGGCGGCGCACCATGTTCCCACCGGACCGGGGCACGGGTGGCGACCCGGGAGTGGATCCGGAGGTGTGCGTGCCCGTACCGGCCGAACTGGTCGGTGGAGCACGTGAAGTGGCGGGCCTGCTCGGCCTGCCGGCCAAAAGTGTCTTCCTCACCGCCCACCTGTGGACGCTGCGCCTGCTCACCGGCAGCGAAGACGTGGCCACCGGCATCGTCGGGAACGGCAGGACGGAGACCGAGGGATCCGAGCGGGTCGCCGGCCTGTTCCTCAACTCCCTGCCGCTCTACCTGACGCTGAACGAGGGCAGTTGGCAGGCGTCCGTCGCCGCCGTGTTCGATGCCGAGCGGCAGATGCTGCCGCATCGTCGCTATCCGGTCGCGCGGATGCGCGCCGAGGCCGACGGACCACTCTTCGACGTCATGTTCAACTACGCCGACTTCCACGACTTCGACCGGCTGGGCGCGCTGCGCATGGTCCGTCCGCTCGACTGGTGGTTCTCGGCCCGCACCGCCTTCGCCCTGGACGTCGAACTGGCTGCGCGCCCGCAGTCGGACGCCTTCGACCTCTTCGTCCGGGTCAACCCCCGCCACCTGGAGCCGGTCGTCGCCGAACGCGCGTCCGACGCCTTCCTCACCACGCTCGCCGCGATCGTTCGGGACCCGGGCGCCCCGGCAGGAGGCCGACCATGAACGTGCGTACCACCCCTGAGCCAGTGGGGCGCTGGCTGCTGCGCTGGCCGGCCGCCGGCGTCCGCACGGTGCAGCTGCTGTGCGTGCCGTACGCAGGCGGTTCCTCGGCCGTCTTCCGCTCCTGGGCGGACGGACTCGCTCCCGGTGTCGAGGTTCTCGGCGTCGATCTGCCCGGCCACGGCCGTCGGTTCACCGAGCCGCCACGCATCCGTATGGACGAGATCGTCACGGCCCTCGCCGACGACATCCAGTCCGTGCTGGCAGGGCCGCTGTACCTGTTCGGACACAGCCTGGGCGGGCTCGTCGCCTATGAGACGGCTCGGGAGCTGACCGCCCGGGGCCAAGGGCCCGAGCACCTGTTCGTGTCGGCGGTCCGCCCCCCGGACCGACGCGTCGCGGCTCCCCTGCACTGGCTGGACGACACCGGGATGCTGGCCGGCCTGGCCCGGCTCGGCGGTATCCCGGACGAAGTCCTCGCCGACGAGGAACTCGTAGCGGCCTTCCTGCCCGTCCTGCGAGCCGACCTGACCCTGCGGGAGACCTACGTCCCCGGCACCGGACCGATGCTGGAGTGTCCGCTGACGGTTTTCTCCGGCGCGGACGACGCGACGGTCCCCGCCGCCGAAATCCCTGGCTGGGCGGACTGCAGCCGCGGTGAGTTCGAGCAGGTCACCCTGCCCGGCGGCCACTTCTTCCTCCATGATCACGAACTCTTGCTCGCACAGCTGGACCAGCGGCTCGACGTGCGCCGGCCAGCGGACCGAGAGAGGTGCGAACGATGACCGAAGACCTTGCCGCGCGACTCGCTTCGCTGACCCCGGAGCAGCGCCGCGTCCTGGCCCTGCGGGCACGGGAACGCCGCGGCCCCGGGCGAACCGTCACCGAAGGGCGTGGTTCGGCCGAGGCGCCGCTGTCGCACGCCCAGGAACGCCTGTGGTTCCTCGACTCCCTCGACCCCGGGGACCCCGCCTACAACATCACCTTCGGGGTGCGCCTCACCGGCCCGCTCGACCGCGCGGCACTCGAGCGGGCGCTCACCGCCGTGATCACCCGCCACCCCGCACTGTGCACCGTCGTCACGGACCACCCCGAGGGCGTCCGGCAGACCGTGCGTCCCCCGTCCCCGGTCGACCTGCCGCTGACCGACCTGCGCACCGCCGCGGACCCGGCCGCCGAACTCGCCGCCGTCACCGCGGGCCACGCCCGCCACCGGTTCGACCTGAGAACGGGACCGCCGCTCGCGGCAAGGCTGGTTCGCCGCGCCGCGGAGGACCATCTGCTCCTGGTGGCCGTCCACCACATCGTGTTCGACGGCTGGTCCAGCGAACTGCTGCTGAGAGACCTCGTCGCCTGCTATGGACACGCGGCCGGTGGCGCCGAACCGCCGCCGGAGCCCGTCGTGCGGTTCACGGACCACGCGGCCCGAGAGCGGGACACGGTCACGGACGCGTACCTGGATCGGGACCTGTCCTTCTGGCGCGAGGAACTGGCCGGCGCTCCGGCGCTGTCGACGCTCCCGTCCGACCTGCCCCGGCCCACCGTACAGAGCCACCGCGGCGGCTGGCGGGCCGTCACCGTGCCGGCCGATCTCACCGAGCGGCTCGACGGCCTGGCCCGACGTGAACGGACCACCGTGAACGTCGTCGTGCTCGCGGCCATGTCGGCGGTGCTGCACCACGCGGGAGCCCCGGCCGACCTGCAGCTGGGTGTACCCGTCGCGGGTCGCCAGCGGACCGACCTGGAGACGGTGGTCGGCTGCTTCGCCAACACGCTGGTGGTACGCAACAGGCTGGAAACGGACCTGTCCGTACGGGACCTCATCCACGGCACACACCGCTCGCTGCGCGCGGCATACGCCCATCAGGCTGCGCCGTACGCCCGGGTCGTCGAGGCGGTGGCGCCTGTGCGCGCCCCGGGGCACAACCCTCTGTTCCAGGTCATGATCAGCGTCAACGAGCTGACCGGTGACACTGAACGGCACGCGGGGGGCGTCGAGTTCGTGCCCGAGGAACTGGAACTCGGCCGTACCGACTTCGACGTCTTCCTTGCTCTGCGGCGCGAGGGCGGCGAACTGTGCGGCACCCTCACCTACAGTGCCGACCTCTACCTCGACGACACCATCGACGTGCTGGTGAGGTCCCTGATCACCACGCTGGAGCACTTCGCGGCGGCACCGGACCTCCCGTTGGCGGAAGTTCCCTCACTGCGCCGTCACCACCTGGCCGAGGCGGCTTCCTTCACCATCGATCCGGTGCACGACGTCATCGGCTTCTGGTCCGGTTTCCTCGGCTTCCCCATCGACGTGCAAGCGGCGCCCTACAGCCAGTTGCTGCAGCACCTGCTGTCCGGCGATCCCTGCCACGCCACTGTGGGCTACCTGCGGTGGGCGGACTGGCTGCGGCACTGGGAAGGCAAGGACCGGGCCGCTTTCCTGACGGATGTGCTGGACGCGGTGGTCACCGCCGTCCGAACCTTCCGGAACCGTACCCCGGTGCCGCTCCTGCTGGTCATCTGCCCTGCTGCCCCGGGCGATGCCGAGCTCGACGCCCTGTACGGGCGGCTGGACGATCTGCTGGTGCGCAGGACACGCGGCGTCCCGGGGACGGACATCGTCTTCGCCACCGAGTGGGCGGCGCGGTCCGGGATCGGCGATCCCTACGACCCGGGTGCCGACGAACTGGGTCACGTGCCGTACACCCCGGAGTTCTATGCCGCGCTCGGCACCGGTGTCGTCCGGCGACTGGACCGGATGTGGGCGACCGATGTCTGGCCCCGGAGCGGGGAGCGGTCCGCCTTCATGGCCGACTGGCTCGCCGACGCCGCAGCCGTGGCCGAACGGGTCGCCCAGACCGGTGACGGCAGGGGACCGGACACAGGCCCGGCGATTGCGCCGCGCACCGGGACGGAGCGACGGCTCGCCGAGCTGTGGGCCGAGGCGCTGGGCGTGGACGAGATCGGGGTCACCAGCGACTTCTTCGCATGGGGCGGCCACTCACTGCTGGCCACCCGCCTGGTGTCCCGTATCCGTACCGAGTTGTCGGTGGCCCTGTCGCTGCACGAGTTCCTCGCGCACCCCACCATCGAGGCCCTGGCACACCTGCTGGACGGGCACCGTCAGTCGACGGATGCACCGCGCCTACGGCCCATACCCCGCGAGGGCGTCCTGCCGCTCTCGTCCACCCAGCGTCGGATGTGGACGCTGGCCCAACTCGCCGAACGCGAGGCCACGCACAACACCGTCTACGCGGTGACCCTCACCGGACCGCTGGACGTCCCTGCCCTGCGGCGGGCGCTTGCCGTGGTCACCGACCGGCACGAGATCCTGCGCAGCACCTTCATCACCGATGACGGGGTACCCCAGGTGAGGATCCATCAGGACACGGCACCCTGGCTACCCGACACGGACCTGTGCGACCGGCCCGGCAGCGAGCGGACGGAGGTGGTGCGGGAGCTGGTCCGGGAGGAACTCGCCACCCCGTTCGACCTCGGTGAGGGACCGTTGCTCCGGGCCCGACTGCTGCGGGCCGGCGACGACGTGCACCATCTCCTGATCGGCATGCACCACGCGGTCTGCGACGGCGAGTCGTGGAACCTCTTTCTCGGGGAGCTGGCCGAGGCGTACGGCGCCCTCAGCACCGGGAGTGAGCCCCGACTGCCCGCACTCGACGTCCAGTACGTCGACTTCGCCGCCTGGCAGCAGTCCTGGCTCCAGGGGGAAGAGGCCCTGCGCCAGACGGATTTCTGGCGGCGGACGCTCGACGAGGCGCCCGCGGTGCTGCAGCTGCGTGAGGCACGTCCGAGGCCGCGACAGTGGTCGGGCCGCGCCGCCAACGTAAGTCTTCCCGTGGATCCGCAGGCGGCACAGGCGCTGCGCAGTGTCGGCCGACGAGAGGGCGTGTCCCCGTTCAACGTGCTGCTGGCCGCCCTCGCCGTCGCGGTCAATCGTGCCGGAGGCGGCGAGGACCTGGTGATCGGTGTACCGAGCCGCGGCCGTGCGGAGCCCGAACTCGACCACGTCATCGGTTACTTCGCCGACCTCCTTCCGTTGCGACTGGACCTGAGCGGCCGACCGGCGTTCGCACGCCTGCTGCGACGCGTCCGCCAGACCACCACAGAGGCCACGGCCATGCAGGGCATCCCCTTCACGGGCATCCTGGACGCCGTACGTCCGGCCCGGGACCCGGGGCACCACCCGCTGTTCCAGTGGGTTCTCAACTACGTCGAGAGACTGGAACCCGAGCCGGTCCTGCCAGGTCTGGTCACGGAACACCTGCCGGCCCACGACACCAGTATCGACTTCGACGTCTTCCTCAACGCCTCCTGGGAAGGCGACCGGCTCGTGCTGGACGCCGACTACGCGGTCGACGTCTTCGCTCCCGGGACCGTGCTGGAGATGCTGCGCTCGATCGAGTCGGTCCTGCTGACCGTCCGGCAGGAGCCGGACGCCCTCCTCACGGAGGTGCCCGAAGGCGGTGACACTCCCGTGGCACGGCTCGCGACGGCCACCACCTTCCCGGGCGGACACCTCGGCGAGCACGGGAGCGAGTGGCAGCGCGCTCTCGGCATCCCGGTGCGCGTTTCTCCTGCACCGGTCGGATCGGTCATCCGGCCCCTCATGGACGAGGAGTCCGCGTTCTGCGCGGACGAGGCGGACCTCGGGGTCGTCGTGCTGCGCACGGAGGACCTGCTGCCGCCTTCGGTGGCGCCGTCCGACGGACGCCGGGCGGCACTCTGGCACGTCGACGAGGCGCTGTGGGACCTGACCGCGGCACTACGGGACTTCCGTGCGCGCCGTGGTCTGCCACTGCTGCTCGTCCTCAGCCCGGCATCGGCGCCCTGGGACGGGCTGGAGGACGTCTTCAACGCCCTCGGTGACCGGCTGACCGCAGCGGTGTCCGGTCTCGCCGACGTGGAGGTGGCCGTCATGGACGCCCAAGGAGGCACGGCGGCCGTCGCACGCCACGTGCTGCGCCGCCTCCCGCACAGTTGCGGGTACTCCCCACGGTGGGTGGCCCTCGACGGCGCGGCTTTCGACCAGCTGCTTCTCCTGCGGACGGCCGCCGGACAGCTCGCCTACGCGCGGCGTGTCCTGATCGCACCGGCGGGTGAACCGCTGCCGGGAGCCGACGCCCTCACCGATGTGACCTTCCTCGGTGACCTGACCGAGGACCTGAGCCGGCTGGTGGCCGACGGTGAGCTGACCGCCTCCGAGGGACTGGTGCTCACCGGCGATCCCGAAGCGGCGCGCCGCAGGCTGCCGGGAGTCATGGTCCTGTCGGCGGATCCGGCACGCGAGGATGCCGACTGCTGGCCGCTCGACGCTCCGCTCGGTGCGCCCGGCCACCGTCCCTTGTCCGAGCTGACACCGCCCGGCACCGACCGGCCCGAGAGCCGGACCGCCGTCGCCGTCGACGAGGCGGCCGCCGCCGTCGCCGAGCAACTCACCCAGATCTGGCAGGACCTGCTGCACGTACCGGCCGTGGACCCGCGGGACAACTTCTACGAGTTGGGCGGTGACTCCATGCTGGCCATCGAACTGGCCTACCGGGCCGTCGAGGCCGGGTTCGACCTCTCCCCGCGGACCGTCGTCGACCACCCCACAGTGGCCGAACTCGCCGCGCTGCTCTCCGAGGGCGGCGGCGGGACGGTCGAGCGGACGGACGAAGCCGACGAGGTAGCCGCGCTCGGCGCGGGCCAGCACTGGTTCATGGCGGAGGTCGCTCCGGGCATGGCACACCCCGCCCATTTCAATCATCCGTACTATCTGCAGCTCACCGGACCGGCCGACCCGCAGCGCGTCCGTGCGGCGGTCGACGCCCTGGCCGCGGCCCACGACTCCCTGCGGCTCGGCCTGTACCGGGACCAGCAGGGGCGCTGGTGCCTGCGCCGGGGACCGGAACAGGACGGACTGCCCTTCGAAAGCGTGGACGTCTCCGGTCTCCCCGCCGCCGAACGGGACCGCACCGTCGAGGCGCTGGCCGCCAGGGCGCAGGCCTCGCTCGAACTGGACGGCCGTCTCTCCCGCGTTCTGCATCTGCGCATGGGCTCCGGGGGCGACCGGATCCTGATGGTCAATCACCACCTGGTGACCGACGGTGTGTCGCGCGGCATCCTTTTGGAGGATCTGCGGCGACTGCTCCGGGACGGCCCGGACCGTGCCGTCGGCGTCACCGGGACCACGCCCTACCTCAGCTGGGTGCGCGCCTTCGACGCCTATGCCCAGTCTCCCGAGCTCCGCGCGGAACTGCCGTTCTGGCGTGCACAGCACTCGAGCGGCCCCGGGATCCCCATGGACCTTCCCGGCAGGATGACCTTCGGCACCCTGCGGCACCAGGGCTTCCACCTCACGGAGGATGAGACCAGAGGGCTGCTGGAGCGCGCCCGCGCCATGCGGTTGAAGGTGAACGACCTGCTGGTGTGGGCCGTGGCAGGGTTCGTCGGCGACTGGACGGGCCGGCAGGACTGCGTCCTCGCGATGACCGGACACGGCCGCGACGACCTGACCGACGGGATGGACCTCTCCCGGACCACGGGTTGGTTCCAGGTCTTCTACCCCCTGCGTCTCACCCTGCCGGAACACCGTGACGACGTGTCCGCGGCTGCCGACCTGGCCCGCCAGCTGGCTCGGGTGCCTGGCTCCGGCATGGGCTGGAGCGCCCTGCGCTACGGCTGCGCGGACCCTGAGGCGCGTGCGGCCCTCGCCGGCCTCCCGCTGCCCCGCGTCAGCTTCAACTACATGGGCCACTTCAACTTCGAGGAGAGCCGCCAGGGCGCGGACGTCTTCCGGCTCTGCCACGAGCCGTACGGCCTGGAACAGGACCCTGACGGAGTGGCCCCGTTCGACCTGGACTTCGTGGCCTCCATGACCGGAAGCCGGCTTCGGATCGATGTCAACTACGGACTTCACTGCCACGAACCGGCGACGGTCGAGTGGATCCTCGCCGAACTCCGTGGTCGGCTACGGCGCGCAGCCGAGCCGTCTCGACGACCCATCTCGGAAGGAAACAGGTGACGTGATGCACAGGCCGCAAGGCTTCGGTGCCTTCAGCATCATTTGGCTGGGACAGATCGTCTCAGCGGTAGGTACCCGGATGACGGCCTTCGCACTGGGGCTGTGGGTCTGGGAGGAATCAGGGCGTGTGTCGGACATCGCGCTCCTCTCGTTCTGTTCCTTCGCGGCGACCGTGGTCTTCAGCCCGATCGCCGGCCCCCTGATCGACCGTTGGAACAGGCGCCTGACCATCGTCATGAGCGACCTCGGATCACTTGCGGCGACGGGGGCGCTGCTGGTGCTCTTCCTCACCACCACGGTGCACCCGTGGATGCTGTATGCCATCGCGGTGGTGACCGGGGCGTTCCTCGCCTTCCAATATCCCGCGTACGCCGCGGCGATCACGCAGATGATGAAACGCGGGCACTTTCCCCGCGCCAACGCGATGATGTCCCTGGTCCGGTCGCTGCCCGCGGTGGCCGCGCCCACGCTCGCTGCGCTGCTGCTCGCAGTGACCGACATCCAGGTCATCGTCGCCGTCGACACGCTGAGCTATCTGTTCGCCCTCGCCACCGTCTTCGTCGTCGCGATCCCGCAGAACGAGCGCCGGGAGGCGAGCGCGGGCCGGCCCGGCATGTGGCGGGACTCCGCCTTCGGCTTCCGGTACATCCTGCGCCGGCCTCCGCTGGTCTTCCTGCTCGGACTCAGTTTCGTGGTGGGCCTGACCGCGGCAGTCACCTGGACGGTGATGATCCCCTTCATTCTGTCGGAGACCGGTAACAGCTCCGCTCAGGCAGGAGTGGTCCAGACGGTCGGTGCGGTCGGCGGGGTGCTCGGCGGTCTGCTCGTCGGAGCCCTGGGCGGACGCGACGACAAGATGAAGTACGTCCTGGCCGGTGTGATCGGTCTGGGACTTCTGGGCCGCGTGGTGTTCGCATTCGGTGACTCGGTCCTCGTCTGGTCCTTGTCGCTGCTGGTCGGCTGGGGTGCCATCCCGGTCATCGACGGGTACACCCAGTCGATCTGGCAGGAGAAGGTGGACAAGGGGGCGCAGGGCAGGGTCTTCGCCGCCCAGCAGTTCGTCGAGAACCTGTCCATGCCGCTTGCCCTGGGCATGTCAGGTCTGCTGGCCGACCACTTCTTCGTGCCCGGGATGAAGAAGGGCGGAGCTCTCACCGGCTACTTCGGCGGTCTGGTCGGCACCGGCCCGGGAGCCGGCATGGCGCTGATGTGTGTGCTCGGCGGAGGAGTCCTGATGGTGGTCGGGCTGCTCGGCTATCTCGTTCCGCTGATCCGCAGGGTCGAGGTCCTCATCCCCGCCCCCGAGGAGCCCGCGGAGGCCGTGGAGGTCGCCTGACCCGTAAGTGCCACCGTCCGCGAAGTTTTTCCGTACGACAAGTTCGAGGAGTCGACAGTGCACGACAACCCAGCCGAGTCGCGTCATCTCGTCGTCGTGAACGACGAGGAGCAGTACTCCCTGTGGCCCGCGGAACGCGAACTCCCTGCCGGATGGCGGGCCGAAGGCCGTTCCGGAACGAGGGGGGAATGCCTGGACCACATCCAGGACATCTGGCAGGACATGCGTCCGCGCAGTCTGCGGGAGGCACGATGAGCGACATCACGGAAAGCGCCGCCCTCAAGGACGTCATGGGACAGGTACTGGACGTCGATGCGGCGGACCTGCAGGACGACTCCGGACCGAACCAGGTCGCAGGCTGGACCAGCCTCAAGCACCTGGAGCTGGTGGTGTCCCTGGAAGAGGTCTACGGCGTCCAGCTCTCGCAGCAGGACATCAAGGCCATGCGCAGTGTTGCAGCCGTACGCGAGATACTCGCCGCCCACGGGGTGACCGCATGACCACCACGGCAGCTGACCCGACGCGCCTGACGACCGGACTGACCCGGCTCACGGACCGGGATCTCGCGGATCTGCTGATGATCCGCCACTTCGAGTTGGCCCTGCTGGACCTGTTCTCCCAGGGCAGGCTGAACGGCACCACGCACACCTGTCTCGGCCAGGAGTACGTCCCGGTTGCCCTCTACTCTCTGCTGGACGACGGCGATCACATCTTCAGCAACCATCGTGGCCATGGCCACTACCTGGCCCGTTTCCGGGATCCGCACGGCCTGCTCGCGGAGGTGATGGGCCGGCAGGGCGCGGTGTGCAACGGTGTCGGCGGAAGTCAGCACATCTACCGTGACCGCTACCTGTCCACCGGCGTACAGGGTCAGAGCCTGCCTGTCGCCGTGGGCGTGGCCCTGCACCTGCAACGGGCCGAACCCGGACGGCTTGCCGTCGTCCACATCGGCGACGGCACGTGGGGCGAGGGCTCCGTGTACGAGGCCCTCAACATGGCGGCCCTGTGGCAGGCCCCGGTGCTCGTGGTGGTGGAGAACAACGGGATCGCCCAGTCGACGCCCACTGAGAAGGAGATGGCCGGCACGATCGCCGCGCGCGCGGCAGCCTTCGGTGTGGACCACCACCTGGTCGACTCCGTCGACGTCGAGGTGATCAGGCGTGGTCTCGACCCAGTGGTGCAACGAGTGCGCGACCTGCGACGGCCCTGCGTCGTCGAGTTCCTCACCCACCGGGTCGGTCCGCACAGCAAAGGCGACGACTCCAGACCCGCCGAGACGGTCGAGTTCGCCGCCGAACAGGACTGGTACCGCCGCTATCGGTGTGATCACCCCGAGCACTTCGAGGCGGCGGACCGTACTCAGAGGGAACACATGGCTGCCGTCGTACGTGAGATCGAGGGGCGGCCCGCCGCTCGCTGGGAGGACCGATGACCCGGCGCGAACGCGTGGGCGAGAACCTCAATCGGGCCCTGCACACCTTGCTCGACAACGATCCCCGCGCGTATGTGCTCGGCGAGGACATAGCCGACCCCTACGGTGGTGCGTTCAAAGTGACCAAGGGGCTGTCCGAACGCCATCCGGAGCGGGTGATCAGCACACCGCTGAGCGAGAGCGGCATCACCGGCGTCGGAGCCGGGCTCGCCCTGGCCGGGAACCGTCCGGTGGTGGAGATGATGTTCGGGGACTTCGCCTCCCTCGCCTTCGACCAACTGCTCAACTTCGCGAGCAAGTCGGTTTCCATGTACGGCAGGCGGATCCCGCTGAGCATGGTCGTGCGCTGTCCAACCGGCGGCAACCGTGGCTACGGGCCCACCCACAGCCAGAGCCTTCAGAAGCACTTCATAGGCATTCCCGAACTGAGCCTCTACGAGACCACGCCCTTCCACGACAACGAGGACGTGTTCGCGGCCATGCTGAGCCGCGAGCAGCCCTGCGTCCTGTTCGAGGACAAAGTGCTCTACACCCGGCCCCTGTTTTCCGACGGTGTCATCGATGACCTGTTCCACTACGAGGTGGTCGGCGACGACAATCCGACCGCTCACGTCCGGTCGGTGGACGAAGCCGATCCGGACTGGATCTTCGTGGCACCCGGCGGTATGGCCGAACGCGTCGTAGAGGCCATGCGGTCGCTGCTGCTGGAAGAGGAACTGAGCTGCGAGTTGCTCGTGCCCTCGCGCCTGTATCCGTTCGATGTGGCGGATCTGCTTCCGGTGCTGTCCCGGGCACGCAACATCTGTGTGGTGGAGGACGGCACGGCCGGCGGTACCTGGGGTGAGTTGGTGGCCCAGCAGGTGCACACCTGTCTCTGGGGACGCCTGGAACGCCCGGTGCTGCTGCTCAGTGCCGAGCCCAGCATCATTCCGACGGCGGCCCACCTGGAGCGCGAGGTGGTCCTGCAGGACACGGCCATCCACCGGGCGATCGCGGAGGCGACCAAGTGATCGACGTAGAGCTGCCGAAACTCAACAACAACGACACGAGCTATGTGCTGGTGGAGTGGCTCGTGGACGACGGGACGGAAGTGACGACCGGGCAGCCGCTCGTCGTCATTGAGACGTCCAAGGCCCAGGAAGAGATCGAAAGTCCCGGCGAGGGAGTGCTGCACAGTCTGGTCAAACCCGGGCAGGACTGCCGTCCCGGCCAGGTGATCGCCCATGTCTTCGCCTCCGCCGAGGAACGCGCGGAGTTCGTGCGGAACGGGGAGGCTTCGGCGGATGCGGCCGAGCACGATCAGCCGCCCGCGTCCGGGCTGCTGATCACCAAGGACGCGCAGGCGCTGGTCGACGAACACGGTCTTTCCGAGGACGTGCTGCGCGGCGTCGGACGCAAGGTGATCCGGCGGACCGACGTCGAGGCGCTGCTCGCACGCGGCGAGCCGACGGACACGGCCGAGGCCCGGGAGCTGCCGCAGTGGCAGCGGGCGGTCGGTGCCGTCGTCTCCGAGTCGATGCGAACCATCCCGGCAGCGGCTGCCTACGTCCGGGTCGACGTGGACGAGGCCCTGGCTCTCGGCCGGCAGGTGTCCGATCGCGGCGGCACACCGTTCGGGCTGCCGGAGCTGCTGGTCGCGGCGGTGGCCCGGCGACATGCGGGCCACCCTCTGTTCTTCGCCCGCCTGCTCGACGACGGCAACGTCCACATTCCGCCGACCGCGGACGTCGGCGTGACCATGGACCTGGGCAAGGGGCTGTTCGTGCCGGTCGTCCGGGACGCGGCCGCCGTCGGCGCCGAACGGCTCGGCGAGCTGCTGATGGAGTATCGGATCAAGGCGCTGCGCGGAGCCTTCCGAGCGAGTGAACTCACCGACGCGAACATCATGGTGGCGCTGCACAACACCGAGGGCGTGGTGCTGGCCACTCCCATCGTCTTTCCGGGCCAGACATGCGTCGTCTCGCTGGGCGGCACCGAGGAGCGACTCGTCCTGGACGGCGAGGGCCGTCCGGTCGCCAGCCGGTATGTGCACATCGGTCTCGTCTACGACCACCGGGTGGTCAACGGCCGCGACGCGATGGCGTTCCTGCAGGCTCTCAAGGCGGACCTGGAGTCGCCGACGGTCCTCGACGTGGCGGCGGGGTGACCAGGATGGCCGTGCATCCGTCCGCCCCCGACCTGCTGGCGCTGCGGACCCGCTGGACGCGGCTGGCCGGCGACGGCTCCGCTCCCTCAGGGACGAGCGTGCACCTGCTGGCCAGCTACACCATTGATCCGTTGGTGCCGTACACCGGAGTACACCTGCATGACGCGGGTGTGCCCGTCCGCCTGAGCGTCGGGCCCTACCACCAGATTCTCCAGCAGTGCCTGGACGACTCGTCCGAGACCGGTCGCCTGCGGCCCGATGTGCTGGTCGTGGCGCCCCGGCCGGAGGACTTCGCGGGCGGCGATGCCCGTGACCTCGTGGAGATTGCGGACGCAGCGCTCGCCGCGGCACAGCGATGGCGCTCGTGCCTGGTCTTCGTACTGCCCGCGGTGCCGGAACAGCGCCCCTTCGGCATCGGCGACGAGGGCCGTCGCACCGGTACCGCGGCGAGCGCGGCGGCGTTGCGCGAGCACCTGCGGGTGCTGCTCGCGGACCGGCCCAACGTACTGCTGGCCGACGCGGAGCGGGCGGTGCGCGCGGTCGGCGCGGGTGTGGCGCACCGGCCGGTGATGTACCGGCTCGCCCGTGTGCCATACGCGGAGGCGGTCTTCGACCACCTCGGGCGACAGCTCGTCGGCTTGTTGCGGCTCCGGCTGGGCCGGACCCGGCGCGCCGTCGTGCTGGACGTGACCGGTCTAGATGCGGACGGTCTGGCGGAGCTGCGGGAACCGCTGGAGCTACTGCGGCGGCGGGGGCACCGCCTGGCGATCAGGGCCGCGGACCGGTCCCCGCACACCGGCGCGGTGCTGGCCGGAACTCTTCCGGAGCTGCTGGCCGACTCCCGTGTCGAGTTGGTCGCCGACGGGAGACCGCTCGCCGAACAGCTCGCGTCCGTCGCCGCGCGACTGCAGGTGCCGAGCGAGTCGACCATCCTGCTCACGGCGGCTGCCGCTCCCCTCGACGCAGGTCCCGCGGAAATCGTCCGCCTCATCGGCGAGCCCGCCGACTGGACAGCGCACGTGGTGGCCGCCGGGGTGCTCGACGCCCTTCCGGTGCCCGAGGAGCCGGGGGCGGCGCCCCACGGGGTGCCGCCTGAGGGAGACGCGCCGACATACGCGGCAGGCGGTCAGGTGTCATTGGCGGACTTCATCGAGGGACTCGGTGTCCAGGTGACCTTCGACGAGGTCGACCGGGCCCTGGACGACCGTACGAGTGAACTGGTGGCGCGCGCCCACGACTTCACCCTCGGAGAGAACCGGACACCCCACGCGTCGGGGCCCGGTTTCTCCGTGGCCGCGCGGGTCACCGACAGGCTGGGCGACTACGGGACGAGCGCCGTTGCCGCTGTGCACTACGCGGACGCCGTCGCCGAGGTCGACGTGTTCTCCGTGTCGTGCCCCGCCATGGGCCGTGGAGTCGAGGAGCGGGTCCTCTGGGAGATCGTTGCCCGGGCCGACGCCGACGGCTGTCACACCGTCCTGGTCGAGTACGAGGAAACGGGACGCAACCAGGTGGCGGCGGACTTCCTGAGTGCCGCGGCGGAACGCACCTGGAAGGCACCGTCCGGCAGGGAGGTGCGGATGAAGACCGTACGCAAGGAGTCCGACCGGTGACGTACGGCATAGTGGCGCTCGCCCACACACTGGGTGCAGCGGAGAACGTCATCGAAGCGGCCCCCCGTTACACGGCGGACCTGGAACGGATTCGGGACTGGGGCTACCGTGGCTTCCACCGGGCCGAGGACGCGGTCGGCGTGACGGACCTGGCGGTGTCCGCCGGGGCCGCGGCGCTGGCGAAGGCGAACCTGACGGCAGACGAGGTCGACTTGCTGGTCCTGGCCATCCCGGACCTGTCGGAACACCTGTACTGGGACGCCGCTGCCGCCTGTCAGGCCGGCCTGGGCGCGACCCGGGCCGAGGCGGTCCTGGTCAATCAGGCGTGCAGTGGCGGTGTCGTCGCCTTCGACCTCCTGGCAGGTCGCTTCGCGACGCATCCGGACTACCGCGTGGCTCTTCTGGTGACCGCCAGCCGAGTCTGCGAGACGTACAAGAACCGCATGGAGTCCGACACCTCTGTCGCCTCCGACGGTGCGGTCGCCGCGGTGGCGGTGCGTGATCACGACGCCTGCCGCTGGCTGGTCACCGAGACCATCTCGGACGGCAGGTACGCTCAGTTCGCGCTTCTGCCGGGCGGTGGTACCGCCCAGCCGTTCTCACCCCGCCACTCCGATCCCGGAGTGCTGGCGAGCCCGTTCGACCGGATGCAGGACCACTTCGGCCGGGACGTTCGCACGATGCTCGAGTACGCACGCCGTGTCCAGACCAACACCAGGGAAGTCATCGACCGGGCCTGCAAGCGGGCCCAGGTGGACTTCGGTGAGGTGCGACATGTCCTGCACCTCAACGAGAACGCCAAGGCACTCCGGGCCTTCGCCAGGGACCTCGGGCTCGACCTGGAACGCACCAATGCCGAACTGGCGATGGAACACGGCCACCTGGGCACGGCCGACCAGCTCTTCGCTCTCCAGCGGCTGCTCGACGACGGCCGTCTCGACCGCGGTGAACTCGTGGCACTGACCAGCACGGGCACCGGCATGCACTGGGCGTGCACGATACTGCGCACTTAGAAGGAACATGACAATGAGGTAAAGGCATCTGCATGTTTTGTTTGCAGAGTGCAGAGTCGTCCGTGTCCGTCCACTGACCGGCACGCTCGAAAGGGACGACCATGCGCCTCTCCCGTTCGGCACGTCTGGCGGCTGTCGCGACCGCGGCAGCCGCCTCCTTCGTCATCGCCGCCGCCCCCGCCCCCACCCCGGGCGCCGACGGCATCGGCGACCCCTACTTCCCGCAGCTCGGCAACGGCGGTTTCGACGCCCGCCACTACGACCTCGACATCGCCTACACTCCCGACACCGGCCGCCTGGACGGCCGTACGACGATCACCGCGCGCGCCACCCAGAACCTCTCGTCCTTCGACCTCGACCTCCAGAAACTGGACGTCACCCGGATCGAAGTGAACGGCAGACGCGCCGAGTTCACGCGCAGCGGCGACGAGATCACCGTCACCCCGCGGAACGCCCTCGCCAAGGGCCGGGAGTTCACCGTCGCCGTGACCTACGGCGGGACGCCCGTGCCCCTCAACGGACCCATCGTCTTCGGCTCCGACTACGGCTGGATGAAGACCCCCGACGGTGTCTTCGTCGCCTGCGAGCCCAACGCGGCCTCCACCTGGTTCCCGTCCAGCGACCACCCCTCCGACAAGGCGACCTACGACATCCGGGTCAAGGCGCCCAAGGGTCTGACCGCGGTCTCCAACGGCCGGCTCGTCTCGACGTACGACAAGGGCGACTCGACGTACACCCACTGGCGCGAGGGCAAGCCGATGGCGACCTACCTCGCCACCGCCACCATCGGGAAGTTCGACGTCCGGACCGGGAAGACCCCCTCCGGCATACCGGTCTACGTGGCCATCGACCCGACCCTCGCGAACAGCAACAGCGTCGACGTGTACGCCGTCACCGCGGCCGCCACCGACTACTGGGCCTCGCTCTTCGGCCCGTACCCCTTCGAGGAGACCGGCGCGATCGTCGACGACATGCCGCAGGCGGGGTTCTCGCTGGAGGTGCAGAGCAAGCCGGCCTACTCGGCGGTGCGCAACGAGACGACGATCGTGCACGAGCTGGCCCACCAGTGGTTCGGCGACTCGGTGAGCGTGGCGCAGTGGAAGGACATCTGGCTCAACGAGGGCTTCGCCACCTACGCCCAGTGGCTGTGGGCCGAGCACCAGGGCACCAGGTCGGCCCACGACTCGTTCCTGGCCGCCTACAACGCCCGGGCCGCCGACAACCCCTTCTGGGGGATCACCGTCGCCGACCCGCAGCGCGACACCATGTTCGCCTCGGCCGTCTACCAGCGCGGCGCCATGACTCTCCAGATGCTGCGCGAACGGATCGGCGACACCGCCTTCTTCCGCCTCCTGCCCGCCTGGACGAAGCTGCACCGCTACGGCAACGCCGACACCGCCGACTTCATCCGGCTCGCGGAGAAGATCTCCGGACAGCAGCTGGACGACCTGTTCCAGACCTGGCTCTTCACCACGGGCAAGCCGACCCTGTAGGCCTGGCTTTGTAAGGTGCATGCACCCTGGCGGTCCACAATGTCAGGGTGCAGCTCCAGCAACTCTTCTCCCCGTCCGTCCAGCACACCCTCGACGTCATCGGCATCTTCGTCTTCGCCATCTCCGGCGCCCTGCTGGCCGTCCGCAAGAACTTCGACGTCTTCGGCATCGCGGTGCTGGCCGAGGTCACCGCGCTGGGCGGCGGGATCTTCCGGGACGTGATCATCGGGGCGGTGCCCCCGGCCGCCTTCACGGACCTGGGGTACTTCCTCACCCCGCTCATCGCCGCCCTGGTGGTCTTCTTCCTGCATCCGCACGTCGAGCGGACGCAGTCGGCGGTCCTGGTGTTCGACGCGGCCGGCCTCGGTCTGTTCGCCGTCAGCGGTACCACGAAGGCGTACTCCTACGGCCTGAACCTCACCGCCTCCGCGGCCCTGGGCCTGGCCACCGCGGTCGGCGGCGGCGTGCTCAGGGACGTCCTCGCCAACGAGGTCCCCTCGCTGCTGCGCTGGGACCGCGACCTGTACGCGGTCCCAGCGATCGTCGGGGCGACGACGGTGGTGCTGTGCATCCATTACGACGCGCTGACCCCGTTCACCAGCGGGCTCGCGGTGGTCACCGCTTTCGTACTGCGCCTGCTCGCGATGCGGTACCACTGGCGAGCGCCGCGTGCGTGGAACCGGCGCTCGACGGTTCGGGAGGAGTAGTGGAGCGGCCTCTGACGTGGCTCTGGCCCATGTTCACCGTGAGCCACTCGAACACGGTCGTCACCTGGGGCCGCCACAGCGCCATGTTGTGGCCGCCGTCGCTGCGCGGCAGGTACACCACGTGCACGGTGGTCGGTGCCTTGGCGATCTGTTCGAGCGCCACCCCGGCCTGGTAGCCGTCCCCGGACTCGCCGGAGAGGTAGAGGGCGATCGGGGGCGGGCTGACCGCCTTCCTCAGCAGCAGGTAGGGGTTGTTCTGCTCGCGCAGGGTCAGGCTCTGCGCGGCGAGCGAGTTGCGTTCGCCGATCGGGTCGTTGTAACCGGACAGGCTGACCGCGGCCCGGTAGCGGTCCGGGTGGGCGACGGCCAGCTTGACCGCGCAGTGCGCGCCGGCCGAGTAGCCGGCGGTGGCCCAGTTCGCGGGGGCGGCGGCGGCCCGGAAGTTGTCGGTCACCATCTTCGGGACGTCGATGCTCAGCCAGCTGTCGGCGTTGACCGTGCCCGGGATGTTGGCGCAGCCGGTGTCCACGCCGGCCAGCAGGTTGGTGCGCGGCGCGACCAGGATGAAGGGCGCGACCCGGCCGCTCCTCATCAGCGGCTCCAGCTGCTGGGTCACCTTCATCGAGCCGAACCAGGCCTTGGCCGAGCCGGGGTAGCCCGGCAGCAGCTCCACGACCGGGAACCTGTGGTTCCTGTACTTCGGCTCGCCGTACTGGGGCGGCAGCCACACGTAGACCTCGGCGTTCACCCCGGAGATCCGGCCCTTGAGCTGGGTGACCCGCACCCCGCGCATGCCCGGTCCGCTGGCCGCGGTGAAGGACTGCTTCACCTTGGGCAGCGTTTTCAGCGCTATGCCACCGGTACCGTCGCGGCCGAGGTTCGCGGCCTGCTGGACGTGGTTGCCGGTGCCGAGGAGGTCGGCCCAGTTGTCGTACAGGTTGTTCTGGTTGTTGACCAGTACGAAGATCAGGGTCACCGCCGTGGCCTGGGCGAACAGCAGCATCAGGACCCGGGCCGCGGTACGCACGGCCTGGGGCCCCCGCATCCTCGACCACAGGAAGAGCGGCAGTATGAGGGCGACCACCGACAGGACGATGGTCGTGTAGAGGAACGGAGTCCCGGTGAGGCTCATGTCCCCATAGAGGGGAGTTCCCGGGTCCGGGTTACGGACGTGTCCGGACACTTACCTAGAAATTGCCGGAACCTCACTCGGGCGACGGATCCCTTACCGGTGGGTCACTGCCGGGTCACCGCCGGGTCGCTCACAAAAGCTACCGCTTAGTAATCACTTCTTGTACTGTTCAGGCATGTCAGAAGCAGCAACCATGCGGGCCCTGATCGGCGACAGCGAGTTCGACCGCGACACCGCGGTCACCCGGCGTGCCCCGGGTGTCTACGACATCGACCTCTCGGCCGGCTGGACCATCATCAGCGCCGTCAACGGCGGCTATCTGCTGGCCGTGCTCGGCCGGGCCCTCGCGGACGCGCTGCCGCACCCGGACCCGTTCACCGTCTCCGCGCACTACCTGACCGCCTCCCAGCCGGGCCCGGCCGTGATCCGCACGGACACCGTGCGCGCCGGCCGCACCCTCTCCACCGGCCAGGCCTCCCTCTTCCAGTACGACGACGAGGGCAACGAGGTGGAACGCATCCGCGTCCTGGCCTCCTACGGCGACCTCGACGCCCTCCCCGACGACGTCCGTACGACCGCCGTCCCGCCCGTCATCCCGCCCATGGACCAGTGCTTCGGCCCCGAGGACGGGCCCGCCCCGGTGGACGGCAGCTCAGCCATCACCGACCGGCTGATGCTCAAGCTGGACCCGTCGACCCTGGGCTGGGCCCTCGGCGCGCCCTCCGGCAAGGGGGAGATGCGCTCCTGGTTCGGCCTCGCGGACGGCCGTGACCCCGACCCGCTCTCGCTCCTCCTCGCGGTCGACGCGCTGCCGCCCACCGCCTTCGAGATCGGCCTCACGGGCTGGGTCCCCACGGTCGAACTCACCGTCCACGTCCGGCACCGGCCGGCGCCGGGGCCGCTCCGGGTCTCCATCACCACCCGCAACCTGGCCGGCGGCTTCCTGGAGGAGGACGCCGAGGTCTGGGACAGCGCGGACCGACTCGTCGCCCAGTCACGGCAGTTGGCCCGGGTCCGGCTGGGCTCCGGCCGCGGCTGACCCACGGTTCTGTCACGGGCCTGTACCAGCGGGTAGACCGCCGTCACCGGGGAACGCGCAGGTCAGCGCGGTGACTTGGGTAGCGCTTTACCCGAATCACAGGCTGGGGACAGTGCGGGCCCAAGTTCGCCCTAAGCGCCCTTGGTTGAGTGCCACGCCTCAGGACTCCCTCATCCTTTACGGAGTTGGCTCTCATGAAGCGTGTACGTCTCGTCCCCGCGGTGGCCCTGCTCGCCGTGTCTCCGCTGCTGCTGACCGCGTGCGGTTCGGGCGACTCGTCGTCCTCCTCCGGCAGTGGCAACTCCGGCCAGTCGCAGTCCTGTCAGCAGCCCTCGGGCATGCCGACCGGCAACGCGTCCGGCCGTCCCAGCGGCGCCCCCTCGGGTGCCCCCACCGGCACGGCCAAGCCGACCGGCACCCCCAGCGGGATGCCGAGCGGCGGACCGGGCGGCGGCGGCCAGGGCGGCCCCGGCGGCGGTCAGGGCGGCGGCTGCGGCGGCCCCGGCGGGGGCGGTGCGGCCCCCAGCGGCGCCCCCACCCAGCAGGCCCAGGCCACCAAGAGCTGACACCGGGCCCGTACGCCAGGGGCGGTGTGTCCGACGACCGGACGCACCGCCCCTTCGCGTTGCCGGACGGCCCCTAGTCCAGCCAGTGCTGGCGGCCGAGGCTGATCAGTCTCATCTGGCGGGCGGCGATGTGGGCGACGCGCTGCCGGGCCGCCTCCGAGGGCTCCGGCGACTCCAGGGTCTCCAGGAACAGCGAGGCGGTGATGAGCATCTGGTCCACGTAGAGGTGGGCGAGCATCAGCAGGTCCTCGTCGCTCCACCCCTCGGCCTCGGGGTCCTTGGCCAGCTCGGTCTTGACCTCCTCGGCGAACCGGGCCAGTTGCTCCCGGATCGCCTGCCGCACCGGCTGCACCCCGCCGTGCCGCTCCCGGGCGATGAACCGGACGTGCGCCGGATGCGCGGCCACGTGGTCGGCGATCAGCCGCACGGCCCGGGTGATGCGCTCCGCGCCCGGCGTGGCGACCGTCGTGCGGACCATGGGGTGCAGACTGCCCAGCGCCTCGTCGACGAGGGCGACACCGAGGTCGGCGGTGGAGCGGAAGTGCCGGTAGAAGGCGGTCGGGGCGACTCCGACGGCCCGGGTGACCTCCCGCAGGCCCAGGCTGCTCAGGCTCTGCTCCTCCAGCAGGGCGAGCGCCGCGTCCAGGAAGGCCTGGCGGGTCTTCTGCTTCTGGGCCTGTCGGATGCCAACGGTGTGACTCATGTCATCCAGTTAACAACTGTTCTCCGGAATTGAAAAGCCGTCGGGGTTGCTAGACTCGAAGTCAGTGAACAACTGTTACTACAACCGTTCACCCAAATTTAACGGAGGGGGATCGAAACCCATGCTGTTCCTCGTCGCCGCACTCATGCTGCTCGGCGTGGTGCTGGGCACCGTGGCCCACGCGCCGCTCGACGTCACCGTGGCCCTGGCCGCCGTCATCGCCGTCTGGCTGGCCGTCTTCGCGGTCCGCGAGCGCATCGCCCGCCACCGCCGCACCTCGGCCAACTGACCCCCGTCCCCGCTCGCCGGAGGAGCCGACCATGATGCACCTCACCGCCCCCGCCACCGCCCGACCCCAGCCCCGCACCCGCGACGCCGACGGCATGGCCGTGGCGTCCTTCATCCTCGGCCTGCTCGGCCTCCTGGTCCTGAACCTGTTCCTGGGCCCGATCGCGATCGCCCTGGCGGCCGTCTCCCTGTGGCGCGGCACCCAGCGCAGGGGCCGCGCGTACCTGGGCCTGTTCCTGGGCGTGGCCGACCTCGCGGTCCTGGGCGTCGCGATGGAGCTGTCGAACACGGTGTCGTGGAGTCTCTGAGCGGATCTTGAAAGCCCCGTTCAGGGCAGCGCCCCGTCAGGGGCGCTGGGGGTACCCCCGGCCGGAGGCTGGGGGAGGAACTGCGCGACCAGCCACAGCCCACCGGCACCCGCAACCGGTCATGGACCCCTACGGCGCTGGGCGACCCGCACCACGCCCCCCGTAGAATCGACCCCACCATGGCCTACCTCGACCACGCAGCCACGACCCCGATGCTCCCGGAAGCGGCCACCGCCCTGGCGGCGGCCCTCCGCGTCACCGGCAACGCGTCCGCCCTGCACGCCTCCGGCCGCCGGGCCCGCCGCACGGTCGAGGAATCCAGGGAGACCCTGGCCGACGCGCTCGGCGCCCGCCCCAGCGAGGTCGTGCTCACCTCCGGCGGCACCGAGGCCGACAACCTCGCGGTCAAGGGCCTGTACTGGTCCCGCCGGGACGCCGACCCCGCCCGTACCCGCATCCTGGCCAGCCCCGTCGAACACCACGCGGTCCTGGACGCGGTGGACTGGCTCGGCGAACACGAGGGCGCGACGGTCGAGTACCTTCCCGTCGACACCTACGGCCGGGTCCACCCCGAGGCGCTGCGCGAGGCGATCGCCCGCAATCCCGACGACGTGGCCCTCGCCACCGTCATGTGGGCCAACAACGAGATCGGCACCATCTTCCCGGTCCGTGAACTCGCCGAAGTGGCAAGCGAGTTCGGCGTCCCCCTGCACGCCGACGCGGTCCAGGCGTTCGGGCAGGTCCCGGTCGACTTCGCCGCCTCCGGCCTCGCCGCGATGACCGTCTCCGGCCACAAGGTCGGCGGCCCGTACGGCATCGGCGCCCTGCTGCTCGGCCGTGAGTACAGTCCCGTACCGGTGCTGCACGGCGGCGGCCAGGAGCGGCACGTCCGCTCCGGCACCCTGGACGTGCCGGCGATCGCCTCCTTCGCGGTGGCCGGGCGTCTGGCCGCCGACCGCCGGCAGCAATTCGCCGCTGAGATCGGTGCCCTGCGCGACCGGCTGGTCGACGCGGTGCGCACGGCCGTACCGGACGCGATCCTCGGTGGCGACCCGGTGGACCGCCTCCCGGCCAACGCCCACTTCACCTTCCCGGGCTGCGAGGGCGACTCGCTGCTCCTGCTGCTCGACGCGCAGGGCATCGAGTGCTCGACGGGCTCCGCGTGCACGGCCGGGGTCGCCCAGCCGAGCCATGTCCTGCTGGCCACCGGGACCGACCCGGAACTGGCCCGGGGCACCCTGCGCTTCTCGCTCGGCCACACCTCCACGCAGGCCGACGTCGACGCGGTGGCCAAGGCGATCGGCCCGGCGGTGGAGCGGGCGCGGGCCGCCGGGCTGACGTAAACCGCCACTCAGCCAAGCCGGGCCGAAGTCCCGCCGCCAGCCCTCGCCGGGGCCGTCCGCCGGGGCTGTCGTCTGTCGTCCGTCGTCTGTCGTCTGTCGTGTCCGTGACGTCCGCGCTGCTTGCGCGACACGCGGAATTGACCCCAACTCCGTTCCAAAGAAGGTGAGTTGAGGGGTTCTTCCCTAGCGTCCTCACAGTGCGTGGCCATGGCCCGCCTCAGGTCGGTCCTTAGGTTCTGCAGACATGACAGACAACGCCGCTGCCTCCGGGCAGACCCCCGAACCCCTTTCCTCCGACGACTCCGCCGCCCAGGCGACCGGCCGCCACCGCATGGACAACACCATGAAAAGGCGACGGGTGCTGATCGGCGGCGCCACCATCGCCGCGGCGGGCGGGCTGATGGCCGCGGGCCTCGCCTCCGCCGACACCACCACCTCGGAGACCGACTCCGACGCCTCCACCACCGTCACCTCCGACGCCTCCGCGGGCATCTGCTCCCTCACCGCCGAGGTCACCGAGGGCCCCTACTCGCTCACGGGCGCGCTGGTGCGCGAGGACGTCCGCGAGGACAAGGAGGGTGTCGAGGTCCAGTACACCTTCACGGTCGTCGACGAGGCCAACGACTGTGCCCCGCTGGAGAACGCGCTGGTCGAGATCTGGCACTGCGACGCGCTGGGCGAGTACTCCGGCTTCGTCGGCAAGAACGGCCACACCGAGACGGACGACGGCACCTTCCTGCGCGGCGGTCAGCTGACCGACTCCGACGGGCAGGTCAGCCTCATCTCGATCTGGCCGGGCCACTACGTGTCCCGTGCGGTCCACGTCCACATGCGGGTGCACACCGACGTGACGCTGACCGACGACTCGTACACGGGCGGCTCGATCATCCACACCGGTCAGCTGTTCTTCGACGCGGACATCAACACCCAGGTCCAGGCGACCTCGCCGTACTCCGACAACACCACGAAGGAGACCGCGCTCGCCGACGACACGATCTACGACGACGGCGGTGCCGCCTCGGGTCTGCTGACCCTGACCGCACTGGGTGACAGCGTCTCCGACGGGTACAAGGCGACGCTCACCGTGGGTGTCAGCACCTCCTGAGGCCGACGGGCCCGGAGCTCCTGACACCGCCGGCCCGGTGACCCCACCCGTCATGGTCACCGGGCCGGTCCCGCTCACCCCGGTTCACGGGCCGGCTCCCGCAGGTCGTCGTCGCCGGCGGCAGCCGGATTCCGGCCCCCGGGGATGGATGCGAACCGAATCCCGGGGGCCGGAGCTTTTCAGCACCTTTCGATGGGGGATGAGCGCACCCACCTGCTTTCAGGGGCGCGGGGAACTGCGCGATCAGCCCCCACTCACCCGCACCCGACCCACGACCTCTACGCCCCGATCATGTTGTATCCCCCATCAGCCACCAAGAAGCCACCTGTGATGTGCCCGGCATCCTCGGTCGCCAAGAACAGCGCGGCCCCGGCCAGTTCCTCCGGCCCGGGGATGCGGCCGAGCGGCGTAGCCGCCCTGAGCGCATCCCCCCGCCCGTTCTTCCAGTCCTCCCGCCCCAGCGTCGCCGCCGTCTCGATGAACCCCGGCGCGAAGACGTTCACCCGCACCCTCGGCGCGAACGCGTGCGCATAGGACTTGGTCAGCCCGATGATCCCGTACTTCGCCGCCGCGTACTGCGGCGCCCGCGCACTGCCCCGCACCACCACCGTCGACCCGATGTTCACGATCGCCCCACCCCCTTCCTGCTCCAGCATCCGCGCCCCGAACTCGTGTGTGCACAACAACGTCCCCTTGACGTCGACGGCGAGCACATGGTCGATCGACTCCTGCGTGATGTCCCGCCAGGACATCTGCTCCCGGGCGACGTCCCCGACGTTGTTGACCGCCACGTCCAGCCGCCCGAAGTGCGCCCACACCTCCTCCGCGAGCCGCGTGATCTGCGCGTGCTCGGAGATGTCGGCCTGCACGACGAGCGCCTTGCGGCCGAGGGCGGTCACCCGCTCCGCGGTCGCCTCGGCCCCCGCGCGGGAACCGCGGTAGTGCACGGCGACATCGGCACCCTCCCGCGCCGCCCGGACGGCGATCTCGGCACCGAATCCGGTACCCGCGCCGGTCACCAGCACGGTCTTCCCGGCGAAGCGTTCGAACACGGCGGTCATACGGCCTCCAAGGTCATCGTGGTCGGTGGTTCGGACGAAGAGCACGGGCCCGGTCAGAGCAGCGGGCCGGCCCCGGCCCCGGCGGCCAGCGCCCTCGTTCCCGTGAAGTCCCATGTGGTCCGCATGCTTCGGACGGTAAGTCACCGTCCTAATTTGTGTCCACACTTCGCGCATCTATTGACGATCACGCGGGCCAAGTGAAGGCTGTCTGTCGACACACCGGCCGCGACCCGTTTCCCGCCCAGGTCCTGGTCGAGGGCAACCGGATCACCGCGGTCGCCGAGCGCGCCGACGCGATGACCTGCGAGGTCCGCGCCCCGACGAGCTGTTCGACGCCCTGTGCGCGGACTTCGGCGAGACGGGACTGGTGGAGCTGACGGCCCGAGAAGTGACTCGCTGTCGACAGACGACGGGCAATGGTGCGCAGGGCCAGTGTGCTGAGTGGTGCCGGAGTGCGATAGTGTCGACACCGTTGTGTCCGCTGTGTAACCCGGAACCGGGCCCGGACACGGACACGGATCAGGGAGGTCGCCGGATGGCCGATCAGGACACGCATGTCGTGCTGGCCCGTCTGCTGCGGCTGCGCGACCGGCGGGAGCCGCTGGTCGCGCAGATCGCCGAGTGGGTGGGCGCCGGGATCATCGAGGGCCGGCTGGCGGCCGGCCAGGACCTCAACAGCGTCGACCTGTCACGGCGGTTCGACACCAGCCGCACCCCCGTGCGCGAGGCCCTGATGGTGCTCGAACAGGAGGGCCTGGTCGAGATGAAGGCGCGCCGCAGGCCCCGGGTCGCCGCGCCGTCCCTCCAGGACATCCGGGACATCTACCAGGTCCGCCGCCAACTCCTGTCGATGCTCGCCGCCCTGCTGGTCGAGCGGGCCACCGACGACGAGATCGCCGAACTGCGCGGCCGGGTCGAGAAGATGCGCGGACTCGCCGACGAGGGCGACGTGGACGCGTACTTCTGGGGGCACGTGCAGCTCCAGGAGCGGATGACCGAGATCGTCGGCAACGCGACCCTCAAGCAGATCCTCGACTCCCTGGCGCTGCGCACCCTCATGCTCCGCCACCTCAGCCTGACCCGCCCCGGCCGGCTCGCCTACAGCGTGGACGACCAGGAGCGGCTGATGCAGGCCTGCGAGGAGCGGGACGGCGAACTGGCGTCCGCGCTGATCGCGGGGGCGACGGTGCGGGCGCTGCGCTCGGTGGAGGAGCAGATCCAGGAGCAGGAGGCCGGGCGCAAGCCGTCACGCCGGCGGCGCACCCCGCCGACGTGACGGCCCACGGGTCCCGGGCACCCGTGGCCTGCCGGCCGGGGGCGGAAACGTCTCACTGAGTGTCTAGTGTCGACAGTAACGAGCAGTCAAGGGGTATCGGGCCATTCACTGCGCGAGGTGTCGACACTGCGCCCTTCTTCGGGCAGACTGCGAACGCCACACCCGCGCTGCCGGACAGCACGGACGGCCGGGTCGATGTGTTCCGGGGGGCCTGCCGGTGACCGGAACCCCACGAACGGCTGCCGCCGGCACTTCCACTGCCGGCGGCAGCCTGCCCGAGGGGCCCGGGGGACGGCCGTCCGCCCGTGACCTAGCTGTCCGTGACCATGAGGGACGCCATCATTCCCTCGTCCTCGTGCTGCAGGAGATGACAGTGCAGCATGTACATGTACGTGTCGTCGGAGAAGTCGGTGAACTCCATGGCGATCTTGATCGTGCCGCCGCCGACCACCTCGTAGGTGTCGTACCAGCCGAGTTCGACGCCGGTGGGATCCTCGCCGTTGATGGACACCAGCTGGTACGGCACGTCGTGCAGATGGAACGAGTGCTCCAGCTGCGTGGAGTTGGTGATCGTCCAGATCTCCTTGGACCCGACGGTCGTGCTGATCATGGCCATCGAGCTCATGCTGGTGCCCGCCGAACCGTTGATCAGCATCTTCGTGCCGGACTGGCCGAGGGTGATGGTCCGCGCGGTGAAGTCGCTGGTGTCGTACCGGTCGATGGTCCTGAGCGAGCTGGGCAGGTCGTCCGGGGTGTCCGAGCCGCTCGCGGTGACGGCGAGGAAGTCGTACGTGCCGCTGCCGCCGCGCACCCAGCCGGTGGTGACGACCGCCTGGAGGGTGACGTCGTCCGAGAGGTCCATGACCATCTCGGCGCGGGCCCCCGCCACCAGCCGGATCTCCGTCACGTCGGCCGCCGACGCCAGGTATCCCTGGTCGGTGGCGATCTGGGTCATCGTGCCGCCGTCGCTGCGCTGAACGGTGATGATGTCCGACGGCGAGGCGTTGAGCAGCCGGAACCGGGTCCGGGTCTTGGTCGCGGTGAAGGTGAGGGTGGTGTCGTCGACGTTGGTGCCGTTGACCAGCAGCGGGTAGCTGAGACCGCTGGTGAGGTAGCCGCTCAGGTCGTACTTGATGTCACCGGAGCTGTCCACGGCCAGGCACTGGAAGATCAGCGGGATGTCGTCCGTGCCGTAGGTGCTGGGCAGCGCGGAGCTGGTGTCGTCGTCGGCCTCGACGATGATCATGCCGGCCAGACCGTGCACCGCCTGCTTCGCCGTGGTGCCCAGCGCGTGCGGGTGGTACCAGAGCGTCATGGCGTCGTCCTTGACCGTGAAGGTCGGCGACCAGGTGTCCCCGTCGGAGAAGGCGACCTGCGGACCGCCGTCCATCTCGGCGGGGACGTGCGCGCCGTGGAAGTGGACGGTGGTGTCCTCGCCCAGGCTGTTGGTGATGTTGAGGACGTTGGTGTTGCCCTGCGTCCACTTCATGGTCGGGCCGAGGAACGACTGGTTGTAGCCGGCGGTAGTGCTGGAGACCCCGCTGAGCACCTCGGCGGTGCCGGTCTTCGCCTCCAGGGTGAAGGTGGTGGTGCTGTCGGAGGTGGTGCCCTCCAGGAGGTCCGGGATCGACAGGGTGGCGGTGTTGGTCGCCGCCCCCGCCTTGTTGCCGTTCGCGTCGGTCAGCAGGGCGAAGGACGCGCCGCCCGCGGCGACGGCACCCAGACCGACGCCGGCCATGCCGCCGAGGAACTTCCGGCGGTGCACGCCCTTGCCGCGCCTGGCCGTCGCCGTCCTGGAATGCTCGGCGTCCGTGACGCGCTCGGCCTTGGTGTGCTCCGAACCCTTGGCACGCCGTCGCCTGCCGCCGGTGACCTGCTCGTCGGTTCCGTCCGCCTCGAAGGCGGGATCTGTGGTGTGGGTCATGGCCCCGGATGTTTGACCTGGGGACTGTGTGAAATATGAGGCGAAGTTAGGAGCGAACCCGGGGGACTGTGAGGTGCCCGTGGACGCTGGTAATGCTGAACTCCCTTGGAAAAAGGCTGAGTTGATCAAGCGCAGCTAGCGCCCCCGGTGCGGGACGCAACGGACACAGGCGGCGCGCAGCACGACCAAAGGATAACGATTGAGTCACAGGCGGAACTGGGCGTCAGGCCTGTCCGACCCGCCGCACGAGCCGCATGTAGCGATCCCAGTCCCAGTGCTCGCCCGGGTCGGTGTGGTCCGTCCCCGGAACCTCCACGTGGCCGATCACGTGCTCGCGGTCCAGGGCCATGCCGTACCGCTCGCATATCGCGGCCGTGAGCCGGGCCGAGGCCGCGTACATCGCGTCCGTGAAGTCCTGCGGACGGTCCACGAACCCCTCGTGCTCGATCCCGACGCTCCGCTCGTTGTACGACCGGTTGCCCGCGTGGAACGCCACGTCCAGCTCGCGGATCAGCTGGGTGATCCGCCCGTCCTTGCGCACGATGTAGTGCGCGGCCGCCCCGTGCGCCGGGTCCTGGAAGGCTTTCACCGCGCTCGCGTAACCGCCCTGGGTGACATGGATGACCACCCGGTCGACGCGATAGTCGTCCGGCCGGTCGGCGGTCCGGTAGTTCGCGGACGACGCGGCCACCCAGCGCGCACCCTTGAAGTCCACCGCGCCCGCCACCCGGGCCTTGCGCACGCCGGGCAGCCGCCAGTACAGACGCGTCAGTTCGTCCCTGGTCAGCGCCGCCGTGCCGACGGCCGCCGCCACCCCGCCCACCAGCAGCGCGCGCCGCCCGATCCGCCGGTCCTTGTCACCCGCCACTGTCCGACCCCTCCCCCTGTGGCCCCATACGCACCCCAGCGCACCCATGTGCACCCCGTGTGATCTCCAACGGATACTCGCGGGCCCCGGTTCCCGCGCCCCCGTACCCTGGAAGGGCTATGACTGACACCCCGCAGCGCTCCCGTCCCCTCCGCGTCCTCGCCGCCATGTCGGGCGGCGTGGACTCCGCCGTCGCCGCCGCCCGCGCGGCGGAAGCCGGCCACGACGTCACCGGCGTCCACCTCGCGCTCTCCGCGAACCCGCAGTCCTTCCGCACGGGCGCCCGGGGCTGTTGCACCATCGAGGACTCCCGCGACGCCCGCCGTGCCGCCGACGTCATCGGCATCCCGTTCTACGTCTGGGACCTCGCCGACCGCTTCCGCGAGGACGTCGTCGACGACTTCGTCGCCGAGTACGAGGCCGGCCGCACCCCCAACCCCTGCCTGCGCTGCAACGAGAAGATCAAGTTCGCCGCGCTCCTGGACAAGGCCCTTGCCCTCGGCTTCGACGCGGTGTGCACCGGCCACTACGCGCAGATCGTGACCGGCCCGGACGGCTCCCGCGAACTGCACCGCGCCTCCGACATGGCCAAGGACCAGTCGTACGTCCTCGGTGTCCTCGACGAGAAGCAGCTCGCGCACGCGCTCTTCCCGCTCGGTGACACGGTCACCACCAAGGACGAGATCCGCGCGGAGGCCGAGCGGCGGGGCCTCGCGGTCGCCAAGAAGCCCGACTCGCACGACATCTGCTTCATCGCCGACGGCGACACCCAGGGCTTCCTGGCACAGCGGCTCGGCAGGGCCGAGGGCGACATCGTCGACGAGTCCGGCGCGAAGATCGGCACCCACGAGGGCGCGTACGGCTTCACCATCGGCCAGCGCAAGGGCCTGCGGATCGGCACCCCGGCCGCCGACGGCAAGCCGCGCTACGTCCTCGACATCTCACCGGTGGACAACACGGTCACGGTCGGCCCGGCGGCCGCCCTCGACGTCACCGGGCTCACCGCGATCAAGCCCCGCTGGTGCGGCACCGCGCCCACCGCCCCCGGTGTCTACACCGCCCAGCTCCGCGCCCACGGCGGCGAGACCGAGGTGAGCGCGGAACTGGTCGACGGCACCCTGCACGTCACGTTCACCGAACCGGTCCGCGGCGTCGCCCCCGGCCAGGCGATCGTCCTGTACGACGGCACCCGCGTGGTCGGCTCGGCGACGATCGCGACGACGGTACGGCGTCAGTCGGTCACCTCGACGTCGTAGAAGCAGAGGTGGTCCTTGATCCGGGCGACGTCGGCCTTGGGCTCGGGGTACGCCCAGACCAGGTCCGGCGCGTCCGGCAGGGACCAGTAGGACGCGGTCCCCTTGAAGGGGCAGACGCTGTGCGACTCGGAGGGCGCGAGCAGATCGAGCCGCACGTCGTCCGCGGGGATGTAGTAGCGCGGGGGACAGCCGGTCTCGTGCAGCACGAGGGCCCGGTCGCTCTCGGCGAGAACCAGATCACCGTGCGTCACGCGCACGTGCCGGTCACTGTCTTCGATGGTGATGGTGTGTCCTGAGGCCATGTAGGGCTGACACCGTTCGGCGCCCACTTGTTCCCGAGCCCTGTCAGGGGCGCTGGGAACTGCGTGAGCGACCCCCACGCACCCGCACCCGCCGCACAGCACCACGCATACCCTGACCTCATGCGCATCTGTGTCTTCCTCTCCGCCGCCGACCTCGACGACCGCTACACCCGCCCCGCCCGCGACTTCGGCAAGCTCATCGGCGAGGGCGGCCACACGCTGGTCTGGGGAGGCTCCGACACCGGCCTCATGAAGGTCGTCGCGGACGGCGTCGCGGAAGGCGGCGGCAAGCTGATCGGCGTGACCGTCGAGTTCCTCGCCAACAAGGCCCGCCCCGGCGCCGACGAGATGGTCATCGCGGCCGACCTCGCGGAGCGCAAGCGGCTGCTGCTGGAGAAGGCCGACGCCGTGGTCGTCATGGTCGGCGGCACCGGCACCCTCGACGAGGCCACCGAGATCCTGGAGCTGAAGAAGCACGGCCGCACGGACAAGCCGGTCGTCCTGCTGAACACCGCCGGTTTCTACGACGGCCTGGCCGAACAGTTCCGCCGCATGGCCGCCGAGGGCTTCCTGCCCCGCCCCCTGCCGGAGCTGATGCACGTCGCCGCCGAACCCGCCGACGCGCTCGCCTACCTGGAGGCCGGCCGCCAGGACCGCTGATGCGAGCATGGCCCCCATGGCAACTCATGTGATCACCGGCGCCGGATCGGGTATCGGCGCCGCCGTGGCCCGCAGGCTGCACGCGCGCGGGGACGAACTCGTACTGCACGCGCGCGACGCGGGCCGCGCCAAGGAACTCGCCGCGGAGTTCCCCGGCGCCCGCACCCTGGTCGGCGACCTGGCGGACCCGGACAAGCTCTCCTGGGCCTTCTCCCACCAGTCGCTCCCGGACCGGGTGGACTCGCTGCTGCACATCGCGGGCGTGGTCGACCTGGGCCAGGTCGGCGAGCTGACCCCGAAGTCCTGGCGGCACCAGCTGAACGTCAACCTGATCGCACCGGCCGAGCTGACCCGGCACTTCCTGCCCCAGCTCCGCGCCGCCCGCGGCCATGTGCTGTTCGTGAACTCGGGCGCCGGACTGAGCGCCCACGCGGGCTGGTCGGCGTACGCGGCCTCCAAGCACGGCCTCAAGGCGCTCGCCGACTCGCTCCGCCAGGAGGAGTCCGGCAACGGCGTCCGGGTCACCTCGGTCTACCCGGGCCGCACGGCGAGCCCGATGCAGGCCAAGGTCCACCAGCAGGAGGGCAAGGAGTACGACGCGTCCCGCTGGATCGACCCGGAGTCGGTGGCGACCACGATCCTCACGGCCCTGGACCTGCCGAGGGACGCGGAGATCAACGACCTCACCGTGCGCCCCGGCCCGCAGCCGCGCTAGTACCGGCGGGCCCGCTCACCGCAGGTCCAGCCGGCCCCGGAAGTTCTCCGGCACCGGCGCGAACCGGAGGGCCATCGTGACCGCCCCCGGGTCGGCCACGGTCAGCCGGTAGCGGGTGCACAGCAGGTGGCACAGGGCCATCAGCTGGACGACGGCGATGTTCGCGCCGACACACTTCTTCGGGGCCCAGCCGAACGGCACGTAACAGGTGCGGTCCGCGGGCCCGTGCGGCGCGCCGGGCAGGAAGCGGTCCGGGTCGAAGACGTCGGGCCGCCGCCACACCCGCTCGTCGCGATGGATCAGATGCGGGCTCAGCAGATACCACTGCCCCGGCTCCAGCCGGGTCCCGCCCAGATCGAACCCGTACGAGGAACGGCGCACCAGCAGCAGCGGCGGGCTCCACATCCGCAGCACCTCCTTCACGAACCGGTGCGTCACCGGCGCCGCCCGGGTGGGGGCCGTACGGAACTCCACCGGGTCCACGGCGCCCAGTTCGGCCTCGAGCCGGCGCTGCCACCCGGGGTGCCGTACGAACTCGTACAGCACGCTCGCGGCGGCGGTGCCGGGCGGGCCGCCGATGGCGGTGAGGACCGTGGTCACCACGTCCAGCGCCCGGTCCATGCCGAGTTCGGGCAGCAGGTCCACGAAGGGGTCGGCGAGGTCCGGCTCGCGCCCGCGCCGACCGCGGGCGCGCTGCCGGAGGACCCGCCGGACCACCAGCCCGGCCCGTATCTGGACGCCGACATGGCGGAGGTGGTGCAGCACACCGCCCGGGGTGGCGGACACCAGCCGGGACAGCTTCATCTCCAGGTCCCGGCGCACCACTTCCGCCTCGGCGCCGGTGAGCCCGCCGAGCGCGACGGGCAGCAGCGAGCGCAGCGCCACGTCCTGCATCAGCATCGTCAGGTCGGTCTCCGTGTCCTGCCCGGCCCGCGCGTCCAGCGCCCGCTGCATGCGCTCGATCAGCAGGCCGTGCTGCTCCGCCGTCGCGAGGGCGTGCAGCTGCGTCAGCCACGCCGACCGGATCCGGCTCCACCGCATCTCGGGGCTGTGCCGCCGGCGGACGATGTCGACCAGCCGGTCCTGGAGGACGAACCGGTGCCAGTTCGTGGCGCTGACCCGGCGCGCCGCCTCCGGCTCGAAGACGCCGAGCCGCTGGTCGTCGACCCAGAAGACGCCGTCCTCCCGGGCGCTGCGCAGCCGCAGGCCGCTCAGGAAGTCCTCGGGATGCTGCGGGGTGGTCATCGTGGGCTCTCCCCTCCTGGGGGCGCGGGGAGCGGGCCGGTGGCTCCCCGCGCCGGGCCGGTCAGATGTGGTGGTACAGGTACCAGAACTGCCCGTACGTGCGACGGACGTTGAGGACCGACTTCGTCTTGAGGTACAGCGCGCGCATGCTGGTTCACCTCCTCTCGGGACAGCCGTCGGGACGGCTCAGCGTCACGGTGAACCGCGGCGGAGCCAGCGCGGGACCCACCTGGGGCCCGGCGCCGTCAGGGGTGGCCGACGGGGCGGACGACACCCGCCAGTCACGGGTCAGGATGCCTACGACGTCCTCCAGCAGCCGTACGGTCACGGTCGCGCCGGCGCAGGTGTGCGGCCCGTGCCCGAACGGCAGGTAGGCGGCGTCGGGCACGGCCTCGGCCCAGCGCTCGGGGACGAACTCGTCGGGCCGTTCCCAGTGCCCGGGGTGCCGGTGCACCAGGTAGCTGCACACCATGAGCCGGTCCTGGGGCGTGACCCGCACCCCGCCCAGCTCCTGTGCCCGGCTCGGGGTGCGGGCGAACAGCCAGGCCACCGGCCACAGCCGCAGCGCCTCGCGCACGATCCAGGACGGCGGCGCGCAGGCCCGCCCGGGGTGCGTGGCCAGCAGGTGGACCGACCAGCCCAGCGCGAACCCGATCGAGCCGGCCGTGGCGAACACGAACGACAGGTACACCTCGACGAGTTCGCGCGGATCCGCCGCGGGGCCGCCCCCGCCGACGACGACGTCCATGAGGTCGCGCGGTCCGGACCGCCGTCCGTCCGTCCGGGCCGCCCGCTGCCGGGTCCGTATCTCCGCGTGCAGGGCGGCCAGCGCACGGCGCCGGAACAGCAGCCGGCTCGGCGCCGAGTGGCGCCCCCGGGCGCCCGCCAGCACCGCGCGGGAGACGATCGCCTCCACGGTCGTGTGCAGGTGGGGCGGCGCGTCGGGGTGCAGCAGCACATCGCGCAGGTGCCGCAGTACGAGCCGGTTCCCGGCGTCCGGCCACTCGCTGCGCGGTGCCAGCAGCTCGGCGACCAGACGGGGCAGGTCGGCGCGGTGCTCCCGCAGGTGACGCTGGATCAGAAGGCGGGCCGCGCGGCCGATGGCGACCTGCGCGGCACGCGGTCCGAAGACGCCGTCGCGGTGATGGTAGAAGTCGGAGGTGTCCGCCACGACGCCGTGCCGGTTGCCCAGCACGGCACGGGCCACCTCGGGATCGGCCACGCACACCCCGCCGGCCGGCGCCGAGCGCCACACCCCGGGCCCGCCGTCGAACTCCGCCGTCAGCAGGGCCAGCGCGTCATCGCGCCGGACGGCCGGGCCGGCCCCGCGGGGCCGGGGGCCTGAGGGTGACGACGACGTCATGGGTGTCCTCCCGGGGCGGCGCGGCGTGTTTCGCCGACGCACCCAGCCTGGGGAGCGCACGCCCCCGTGTCGCCCGCCGTGCCACTGAGCGGAACGGCGGGGTGAGGAGGTGGCAGGAGTGCCCCGAGGGGCTGGAGCGGTCGAGGCGCCGGCCCGCATAGGCTCCTCATGTGAACGCACACCCCACCTTCGGTCCGGCCACCGGTGTCGGCTCGCTTCCCGGCGGCGATGCCCGAGAGGCCGCGAAGACCGCGACCGGCAGCTTCGAGGACTTCCCGTTCCTGCCCGAACTGCCCGCCCGGGGCCCCGGCGCCGACATGATCGGCCGTACCGCGGGCCTGCTCGTCGAGCTGTACGCGCGCGTGGAGCCCAGCGGCTGGCGGCTCGGCGACCGGCCGGGCCGGGACACCCGGCGGGCCCGGTCCTGGCTGGGGGAGGACCTGGACGCGCTGGAGGAGTTCACCCAGGAGTACGAGGGACCGCTGAAGGTGCAGGCGGTCGGACCCTGGACGCTGGCCGCCGCCCTGGAGCTGAGGAACGGCGAGTCGGCCCTCTCCGACGCCGGTGCCTGCCGCGACCTGGCCGCCTCGCTCGCCGAGGGCCTGCGCCTGCACCTGGCCGAGGTACGGCGCCGGATCCCCGGCGCCCGTGTCGTGCTGCAACTCGACGAGCCGTCCCTCACGGCCGTCCTGCGCGGCCAGGTGAAGACCGCCAGCGGCTACCGCACCCACCGGGCCGTGGACCGGCAGGTCGTCGAGTCGACCCTGCGGGACGTCGTCGGCGTGCATGCCGAAGGGCCGGTGGCCGTCCATTCCTGCGCCCCCGACGTCCCCTTCGCGCTGCTGCGCCGGGCCGGAGCCGCCGCCGTCTCCTTCGACTTCTCGCTCCTCACCGAACGTGACGACGAGGCGATCGGTGAGGCCGTGGAAGGGGGCACCCGGCTGTTGGCCGGTGTCGTGCCGGGCACGGACACCCCGTTGTCAGACCCTGCCGGTAGCGTCATGGGGGTCAGGACGCTGTGGCGCAGGCTGGGGCTGCGACCGGAGCTGCTCGCGGAGACCGTCACGGTCACCCCGTCGTGCGGGCTCGCGGGTGCTTCCCCCGCCTACGCCCGGCAGGCGCTCGCCCACTGCGTCCAGGCGGCGAGATCACTCGCGGACAACCCAGAGTAACGGGAGGAAAAGGTGGCCGGCGACAAGCAGCAGGCTCAGACGGCGGTGCCCGCCGAGGCACGGGAGCAGCACGCGCAGCTCGCCGAGCAGATCGAGGAGCACCGCTTCCGGTACTACGTGAAGGACGCCCCGGTCGTCAGCGACGCCGAGTTCGACCAGCTCCTGAAGAGCCTGGAGGCGCTGGAGGACCGGTACCCGCCGCTGCGCACCCCGGACTCGCCGACCCAGAAGGTCGCGGGCTCGTACGAGACGGAGTTCACCTCGGTCGAGCACCGCGAGCGGATGATGTCGCTGGACAACACGTTCAACGACGACGACCTCGCGGCCTGGGCCGAGCGCATCCACCGGGAACTGGGCGAGCAGACCTTCCACTTCCTGTGCGAGCTCAAGGTCGACGGCCTCGCCGTCAACCTCACCTACGAGCGCGGCCGCCTGACCCGCGCGGCGACCCGCGGCGACGGCCGCACCGGCGAGGACATCACGCCCAACGTCCGTACGATCGCGGAGATCCCGGACCGCCTGAACGGCGAGAAGGTCCCGGACCTGGTGGAGATCCGCGGCGAGGTCTACTTCCCGATGGAGAAGTTCGCCGAGCTCAACGAACGGCTGGTGGCGGCCGGTGACAAGCCGTTCGCCAACCCGCGCAACGCGGCGGCCGGTTCGCTGCGCCAGAAGGACCCGCGCGTCACCGCCTCCCGCCCGCTGCACATGGTCGTCCACGGCATCGGCGCCCTGGAGGGCTTCGAGGGTCTGGGCCGCCTCTCCGAGGCGTACGACCTGCTGAAGACCTGGGGCCTGCCCACCTCTCGGCACAACAGGGTGGTCGACGACCTCGACGGCGTACGGGAGTTCATCGCCTTCTACGGCGAGAACCGGCACTCCGTGGAGCACGAGATCGACGGGGTCGTCGTCAAGCTCGACGAGATCCGCCTCCAGGGCCGGCTCGGTTCGACGGCGCGTGCCCCGCGCTGGGCGATCGCCTACAAGTACGCGCCGGAGGAGGTCAACACCAAGCTGATCGACATCAAGGTCGGTGTCGGCCGCACCGGGCGCGTCACCCCGTACGCGCAGGTCGAGCCGGTGACGGTGGCGGGCAGCGAGGTGGAGTTCGCGACCCTGCACAACCAGGAGGTCGTCAAGGCCAAGGGCGTGCTGATCGGCGACACCGTGGTGCTGCGCAAGGCCGGTGACGTGATCCCGGAGATCCTCGGCCCGGTCGCCGACCTGCGCGACGGCAGCGAGCGGGAGTTCGTGATGCCGGCCGAGTGCCCCGAGTGCGGGACACCGCTGCGGGCCATGAAGGAGGGCGACATCGACCTCCGCTGCCCCAACGCCCGCACCTGCCCGGCCCAGTTGAGGGAGCGGGTGGCGTATCTCGCGGGCCGGGAGTGCCTGGACATCGAGCACTTCGGCGGGGTGGCCGCGGCGGCCCTCACCCGGCCGCTGGAGCCGGCCGACCCGCCGCTGGTCGACGAGGGCGACCTCTTCGACCTCACGGTGGAGAAGCTGCTGCCCATCAAGGCGTACGTCCTCGACCCCGACAGCGGACTGCCCAAACACGACCCGAAGACGGGCGAGGAGAAGGTCGTCACGGTCTTCGCCAACCAGAAGGGCGAGCCAAAGAAGAACACCCTCGCCCTCCTCCAGCACATCGAGGAGGCGAAGACCCGTCCGCTCGCCCGCTTCCTCAACGGCCTGTCCATCCGGCACGTCGGACCGGTCGCCGCGCAGGCGCTGGCCCGCGAGTTCCGCTCCATCGACCGCATCGAGCAGGCCACCGAGGAGGAACTGGCCGGCATCGAAGGCGTCGGAGGCATCATCGCGACCGCGCTCAAGGAGTGGTTCGCGGAGGAGTGGCACCGCGAGATCATCCGAAAGTGGAAGGCCGCTGGAGTCCCGCTGGAGGACGAGTCCACCGGCGAGGACGAGGGGCCGCGTCCGCTGGAGGGACTCACCGTCGTCGTCACCGGAACGCTGGAGCACTACACCCGGGACGGCGCCAAGGACGCACTGCAGAGCCGCGGGGCCAAGGTGACCGGCTCGGTGTCCAAGAAGACATCGTTCGTGGTCGTAGGTGACAACCCCGGATCGAAGTACGACAAGGCGATGCAGCTGAAGGTCCCCATCCTGAACGAGGACGGATTCGTCGTCCTTTTGGAGCAGGGGCCGGAAGCGGCGGCCGAAGTCGCCCTTCCGACCGGGGAGTAGCGGTTGAAGGCCACCCGTTCGGCGCATACCAGATGCATACGGGTGGCCGGGTCGCAATCGGGCAACCGTCCACGACCGCTGCCCGCGAAAGCCTTCCGCGGCCTACTGTTGAGACGTGCGCCTGCCGTGCCCAGCTGCGGTCGGGGCATTCCCGTGCTCCCGCAGGGCACGGACCGCATGGCGTGGGCACCGCCGGCTGTGAGAGGGACGGGAATGGAACCGACCGAGAGCGCCGCCCCGGGCGCACGGCTGCCGCTGCGCCGACGGGCGTGCGCGTGGCGGGAGAGCCGGGGTACGGCGCGGGGCGACCGGCGCCTCGGCGTGCCGGTCACCAGCCTCGTGGCGGGCGCCCGTGACCCGCTGCCGCCGCCCTCCGTCGAACCGGCGCCCCACCTGCCCGGCCTGCCCGGCTCCGAGCACGACCACGACCGGCACCTGTCCTGGCCCGCGCTGCCCGCCGGGGTCGTCGCGGCCGCCGCGTTCGTCCTCGGCGCCGGCTTCTACCGCGCCTTCACCGACAACCACGCCCTGTTCCCCTCCGGCACGGTCGGCTGGTCGCTGGCCGTGCTGACCGGCATCATCGTCGGCCACCTGGTGCTGCTCGGCCGCGCCCGCTGGTGGGGCGGCACCGGCTCCGGCGGCGCCCTCACCCTCGCCGTCCTGCTGCTGTACGGCTGGGTCCCGGCCGGCATGGTCAGCCTCACCGTCGTCGTCCTGGTCGGCATAGCCCGGCGCCACCGCTGGCGGCAGGGCGTCCTGCACGGCGCGGTGGACATCCTCGGCATCGGCGCCGGCGCCCTCCTGCTCGGCGCCTTCGGCCGGGTACCGACCGTCGAGTCCCCCTGGAACCCCGGCAGCTGGAGCGCCACCACCGCCCCCGAGGTCGTGCTCGTCGCGGTGGCCTACCTCGCCGTCACCCGCGCCCTGCTCTGGTACCTGCACCTCCCGCGCGGCGGCGGAGTGCCCACCGTCGCCCGCACCGCCCTGGTGCGACAGGGCCTGGTCGCGGTCGCGCTGCTCGGCATCGCCCCGCTCGTCTGCGTGGTCGCCGTCGCCCAGCCGCTGCTGCTCCCGCTGTTCTCGATCCCGCTGGTCGCCCTCGACTCCACCCTGTGGATAGCCCGGGCCCGCGCCGAGGAACAGCTGCGCGACCCGCTGACCGGACTGCCCAACCGGCAGTGGCTCCTGGAGCGGATCTGGACCGCCCTCGACGACGCCGAACGCATCGGCGCCCGCTCCGCCCTCATGCTGATCGACCTCGACCGGTTCCGTTCGGTCAATGACACGCTCGGTCATCTCGCCGGTGACCGGCTGCTGCTCCAGATAGCCGACCGGCTGCGGGCCGCGCTGCCGCGCGGTGCGGAGGCGGCCCGGCTCGGCGGTGACGAGTTCGCGGTCTTACTGCCCGTCGCCGACTCCACGACCTCCGCGACCCGGGTGGCCCGGAACCTGGTCACCGCCCTCTCCTCCCCGCTCGACCTCGACGGCCTCACCCTCGTCCTGGAGGCCAGCGCCGGTGTCGCCGTCTTCCCCGACCACGCCGTCGACGCGGAGGGGCTGCTGCGCCGGGCGGACGTGGCCATGTACCAGGCGAAGCGGGACCGCACCGGCGTCGAGGTGTACGAGTCCAAGCGGGACTCCAACACCCCGGACCGGCTGGGTCTGCTGGGCGACCTGCGGCGCGCCCTGGACGCCCACGAGGTGCAGCTGCACTACCAGCCGAAGGTGCGCTTCGACGGTCAGGTGGCCGGACTGGAGGCCCTGGTCCGGTGGGTGCACCCCGAACGCGGCAAGGTGCCGCCGGACGAGTTCATAGCGATCGCCGAGTCCTCCGGGCTGATGCCCCATCTGACGGAGTACGTCCTGGAGACCGCGCTCGGGCAGGTCGCCGAGTGGCGGGCGCAGGGGCTGCGGGTGCCGGTGGCGGTCAACGTCTCGCCGCGTGACGTGCACACCCCCGGGTTCGCCGGTTCGGTGGCGGCCCGGCTGGCCCGGCACGGGGTTCCGGCGGGGGCGTTGCAGCTGGAGATAACGGAGCACGTGCTGCTGGAGGACCCGCAGCGGGCCGCGGACACCCTCGCGGGGCTGACCGGGCACGGCGTGAAGATGTCGCTGGACGACTTCGGCACCGGGTACTCGTCGCTGGTGCACCTGCGGCGGCTGCCGGTGAGCGAGCTGAAGATCGACCGGTCCTTCGTGGCCCGGCTGGCCGTGGACAACGAGGACGCGGAGATCGTGCGCTGCACGGTCGACCTCGCGCACTCGCTGGGGCTGCTGGTCGTCGCGGAGGGCGTGGAGGACGACGAGACCTGGGAGCGGCTGCGGGACCTGGGGTGTGACGCCGTCCAGGGCTGGCTGGTCGCCGCCGCGATGCCGCCCGAGGAGGCCACGGCGTGGCTGCTGGCACGGGGGTCACGGGGGTGGCAGCGCCCGCGCGCGGCACTCCCGGCCGCCGAGTAGCCGCCCGTCCCCGGCGGGGGTGCCGTGCCGTCGGCCGTCGGCGGCCGGCCGGCCGCTGTGGCGCTCGCGCGGTCCCTCCCCCCAGCCTTCGGCCGGGGACACCCCAGCGCCCCTGCGGGGCGCTGTCAGCAGCCCCGGCCAAACCGTTTAACAGCCACCGGGTCCCGCCCCATAGGATTGGCCCCAAACCACACACACTCACCCCAGAGGAACGCTGCATGCCTGGCATCACGCGCGAGGAGGTCGCCCACCTCGCCCGGCTGGCGCGTCTGGAGCTGAAGCCCGAAGAACTCGACCACTTCGCCGGCCAGCTCGACGACATCATCGGCGCGGTCGCCCGCGTCAGCGAGGTCGCCGACCAAGACGTACCGCCGACCTCCCACCCGCTGCCGCTGACGAACGTCATGCGCGCGGACGAGGTCCGTCCCTCGCTCACCCCCGCGCAGGCGCTCTCCGGCGCCCCGGCCCAGGAGCAGCAGCGTTTCAAGGTGCCGCAGATCCTGGGGGAGGACTAGACAGCCATGACGGACATCATCAAGCTCACGGCCGCCGAGACCGCCGCGAAGATCGCCTCCGGCGAGCTCACCGCGGTCCAGGTCACCGAGGCCCACCTCGCCCGGATCGAGGCCGTCGACGAGAAGGTGCACGCCTTCCTGCACGTCGACCGCGAGGGCGCCCTGGCGCAGGCCCGTGCGGTCGACGAGAAGAAGGCCCGCGGCGAGCGGCTCGGCCCGCTGGCCGGCGTCCCGCTCGCGCTCAAGGACATCTTCACCACCGAGGGCATCCCGACGACCGTCGGTTCGAAGATCCTGGAGGGGTGGATCCCGCCGTACGACGCCACCCTCACCAAGCGGCTCAAGGCCGCCGACGTCGTCATCCTCGGCAAGACCAACATGGACGAGTTCGCCATGGGGTCCAGCACCGAGAACAGCGCGTACGGGCCGACCGGCAACCCGTGGGACCTCACCAAGATCCCCGGTGGCTCGGGTGGCGGTTCGTCCGCGGCCCTCGCCTCCTTCCAGGCGCCGCTCGCCATCGGCACCGACACCGGCGGCTCCATCCGCCAGCCGGCCGCCGTCACCGGCACGGTCGGCGTGAAGCCGACGTACGGCGCGGTCTCCCGGTACGGCATGGTCGCCTTCTCCAGCTCCCTGGACCAGGGCGGCCCGTGCGCCCGTACGGTCCTGGACGCGGCGCTGCTGCACGAGGTGATCGCCGGGCACGACCCGCTCGACTCCACCTCCATCGACGCCCCGGTCCCGCCGGTCGTCGAGGCCGCCCGCAACGGCAGCGTCGAGGGCATGCGCGTCGGCGTCGTCAAGCAGTTCCGCGGCGAGGGCTACCAGGCCGGCGTCATCCAGCGGTTCGACGAGTCCGTCGCCCTCCTGAAGGAGCTGGGCGCCGAGATCGTCGAGCTGGACTGCCCGTCCTTCGACCTCGCCCTGTCGGCGTACTACCTGATCGCGCCGAGCGAGTGTTCGAGCAACCTCGCCCGCTTCGACGGCCTGCGCTACGGCCTGCGGACCGGCGACGACGGCTCGCACTCCGCCGAGGAGGTCACCTCCCTCACCCGTGAGGCGGGCTTCGGCCCCGAGGTGAAGCGCCGCATCATGCTCGGCACCTACGCCCTGTCGAGCGGCTACTACGACGCCTACTACGGCTCCGCCCAGAAGGTCCGCACGCTCATCACGCGCGACTTCGAGAAGGCCTTCGAGCAGGTGGACGTCATCGTGTCGCCCACGACGCCGACCACCGCCTTCGCGATCGGCGAGCGCGCCGACGACCCGATGGCGATGTACCTGGCCGACCTGTGCACCATCCCGACGAACCTCGCGGGCAACGCGGCGATGTCGCTGCCCTGCGGTCTCGCCCCGGAGGACAACCTCCCGGTGGGCCTGCAGATCATCGCCCCGGCGCTCAAGGACGACCGCCTTTACAAGGTCGGTGCCGCTGTCGAGGCCGCCTTCGTGGAAAGGTGGGGGCACCCGCTCCTGGAGGAGGCACCGTCGCTGTGAGCAACGCACTGTCGAAGGCCAAGGGCTTCAAGAAGTCGAAGTCCGGTACGTACCTGTCCATGGCCACCACCGCGTTCGGCGCGGTGAGTGTCGCCAAGCAGATCAAGAAGGCCCGCGCCGAGCACGACACGCTCCGGCTGATCGACGCCACGGTCTCCGCCGCGGCGATCGTGACCGGCCTCGCGATCCTCTACCGCGAGCTGAAGCGGCTGGGCGACGACGACGTCCTGCTGGGCTGAGAGGGAAGTTTCACCGTGACCACCACGACCGACCTGGTGTCGTACGAGGACGCGCTGGCGTCGTACGACCCCGTCATGGGCCTTGAGGTCCATGTCGAACTCGGCACCAAGACCAAGATGTTCTGCGGGTGTTCGACCGAGCTGGGCGCCGAGCCCAACTCGCAGACCTGCCCGACCTGCCTCGGCCTGCCCGGCGCGCTCCCGGTCGTCAACGCGACCGGCGTCGAGTCAGCGATCAAGATCGGTCTCGCGCTGAACTGCGAGATCGCCGAGTGGTGCCGCTTCGCCCGGAAGAACTACTTCTATCCGGACATGCCGAAGAACTTCCAGACCTCCCAGTACGACGAGCCGATCGCCTTCAACGGCTACCTCGACGTGCAGCTGGAGGACGGCACGTCCTTCCGCGTGGAGATCGAGCGCGCCCACATGGAGGAGGACACCGGCAAGTCCACCCACGTGGGCGGTGCGACCGGCCGTATCCACGGCGCCTCGCACTCGCTGCTGGACTACAACCGCGCCGGCATCCCGCTCATCGAGATCGTCACCAAGCCGATCGAGGGAGCGGGCGAGCGTGCCCCCGAGGTCGCGCGGGCGTACGTGCGTGAGCTGCGCGAGGTCATCCGGGCGCTCGGCGTGTCCGAGGCCCGCATGGAGATGGGCCAGATGCGCTGCGACGTGAACCTGTCGCTGCGCCCGAACGGCACCGAGAAGTTCGGCACCCGCTCCGAGACGAAGAACGTGAACTCGCTGCGCTCCGTGGAGCGCGCGGCCCGTTTCGAGATCATGCGGCACGCGGCCGTGCTGTCCTCCGGCGGGACGATCATCCAGGAGACCCGGCACTTCCACGAGGACACCGGTTCGACGACCTCGGGCCGCGTGAAGGAGGAGGCCGAGGACTACCGGTACTTCCCGGAGCCCGACCTGGTCCCCGTGGCGCCCTCGCGCGCGTGGGTCGAGGAGATCCGCGCGGCGCTGCCGGAGATGCCGCTGGCCCGCCGCACCCGTCTCCTCGCCGAGTGGGACATCTCGGCCACCGACATGCAGGCGATCCTGAACGCCGGTGCGCTGGACCTGATCGTCGCCACCATCGACGCCGGAGCCGACGCGGCCTCGGCCCGCAAGTGGTGGATGGGCGAACTGGCGCGCAGCGCCAACGAGTCGGGCACCTCGCTGGACGAGCTTGCGATCACCCCGGCGCAGGTCGCCCGGGTCACCGAGCTGGTCTCGAAGGGCGACCTCAACGACAAGCTGGCGCGCCAGGTGATCGAGGGCGTCCTCGCGGGCGAGGGCACCCCGGACGAGGTGGTCGACAAGCGCGGTCTGAAGGTCGTGTCGGACGAAGGCGCGCTCGGCAAGGCCGTCGAGGACGCCATCGCCGGCAACCCGGGCATCGCCGACAAGATCCGCGGCGGCAAGGTGGCCGCGGCCGGTGCCCTGGTCGGCGCGGTCATGAAGGCCACCCGCGGTCAGGCCGACGCGGCCCGCGTCAAGGAGCTGATCCTGGAGCAGCTGGGCGTCAGCGAGGGCTGAGCAACCCTGGTACGCACGGTACGGCCCCGGAGGCATCGCCTCCGGGGCCGTGACCGTCAGACGCGTCGGCCGACGACCCGTACGAAGCCGAGTGTGCGTCCCTGGTCGGCGCGGAGCGTCTCGGCGACCCGGCGGGCCATCGTGCGATGGAACTCCTCCGGGCTCTCCTCCATGACCACCTCGCACCACAGCAGCCAGTCCCGCCAGCCGTCCGGCTGCCAGTCGGCCGTCTCGACCTCCACGGCCCCGCTGCGGGTCCAGTGGCGGTGCCACCAGGCCGCGGAGTGGAAGCACCAGTAGCCGGGCTCCCACCACGGCTTCAGGTGCTCCGGCGGCTCGGTGCCGGTGATCTCCTCCCGCACCGCCGGGACCACCACGCCGATCCGGCCACCGGGCTTCAACAGCCGGGTGAGCGTGGGCAGGTAGAGGTCGTCGGTGCCGAAGTACTGGTACGCGTCGATGCTCACGACCACGTCGAAGCCGCCCTCGGCGAAGGGCAGGTCGTGCGCCTCGGCGTGCACGGGCTGCACCCGGTCGGCGAACCCGGCCTCGGCGATGCGCCGGGCGTTGTCGTCGGGTTTGACCCACAGGTCGGCGGCGGTGACCTGCGCGTGGAACTCCCTGGCCAGGAAGATCGAGGTCATCGCACGGCCACAGCCCAGGTCGAGGACGCGCGCGCAGGGGCGCAGGGTGTCCAGGCCGAGGGCAGGCGCCAGCCATTCCAGCAGCCACAGGGCGTGCGGACCCATCTGGTTCTCGACGGTCCAGCGGGCGTCGTAGGTGCTGCTGAGGGGGTAACGCGGCAGGGTGAGACGGTCAGTCAGGCGGTCGTCCGTGATCCCGGAATCGGACATCGGTGAACGGGCTCCTTGTGATCTTCGTAGTGGAAGGCGATGCGTAGGAGCTCGTTCGAACCGGCAAACAATGCACCCGCTTCGGTCGTCGGCGAGGGGCCGGACAAGGCTGACCAGCGGAAGCTAGCAGTTGTGGAGGCACTCCGCAGCCGCATTCCCCAGGTGCGGGTACTACGCTCGCCCGCCATGACCGCACACGCCGAGTCCGACACCGAACCGGAGACAGCCGAGGTGGAGGCAGCCGACGACGAGGACGTCCTCGAGGACGCCCGCCGGGCCCGCTGGACCGCCACCGTCACCGGAGCGCTGCTGGCCCTGATGGGGCTCACCGCTTCCTCGATGCGGCTGGGCGGGGTGCCCGCCCTCGTACCGACCGCCTACGGCTCCGGGGCCGTCGTCTGTGTGGTGGCGTCGGCGCTGGGGGCCAGGGGGCGCACCCGGGTGGCCCTCTGGCTGATGATCCTGGGGACCATGGTGATGGCCCTCGGGGACCAGTTCGACTGAGGAGCCGGCCGGGGCATGCGGTCCTTGTGGGCTGGGCGTTTGACGAGCGTGGCATGCACCGTGTGGAGTGGCATGCGTCGTCGGCCGGCGAACCGGGCATCATCGTGGCCCGGCGGCCGGGCATGACCCGCGACGGCGTGCTGCGGGAGAACCACCCCCACCGGGGCGTGGGCACGGACACCGAGGTCTGGTCGGTGCTGGCCCCCGAGTGGTGTGCGGCACGCGCGCGTACCGCACAGCACGATCATTAAGAGACCTCTCAGACAGCGTCCGTACGGTGCGAGGTATGGGAACGAAGACAGTGGACGGGGCCGGGACCGGCGCCGAGGCGAAGAACGACGACAAGGCGACCGAGGAGGCGACGGCTGCCGTCACCGAGACTCCCGCCGAGACCGCGGAGAAGGCTCCGGCCGAGACGGCGGAGAAGGCTCCTGCTGAGGCCGAGGAGAAGTCACCGGCCGCGGGTGAGGCTGCCGCGGAGGCCGCCGAGGCGGACGCGGACGAGTTCGACGACCTCACCGAGGAGGAACTGGCGGCCCTCGCCGAGGAGGAGCCGGAGGGCCCGTCCGGAGTCGGGCAGGGCGCCGGCGCCGTCGTCTCCGTCGCGCTCGGCCTGGTCTCCCTCACGGGTGGCTGGATCGGTTCGGTCGCCGCGGCCCGCGAGACCCTCATCGGCCAGCTCCAGACCTCGTCGACGGCGAGCGTCGCCAAGCAGGTCAAGGAGGTCTACGGCGACGCGTGGCAGACCACCGCGCTGTGGGCCGGCCTCTTCGCGCTGGTCGCGCTGGTCACCGGTGTCGTGGTGCTGGTCCGGCCCGCCTTCGGGGCCCCCGGCAGGACGCAGGCGCCGTGGATCAAGTCGGTCGCCTGGGCGGGTGTCGCGCTCGCCGTCATCGGCCTGCTGCTGGCCGTCCTCAAGTACTCCGACGCGCTCCTCGGGCTGCCCTCGACCAGCTGAGGAAGCGGCGGGAACAACGCAGGTCACCAGGGGCCTCAGGTCGTCCGTAAGTACCTTACGGACGACCTGAGGCCCCTTATGCGCGTCCCGGGCCCGGCGGCCGCCCGAAGATGCGGAACTCTCCCGATGTGGCGCACCCCCCTGGGAGACGAAGGTGGAGGCATCGCGGACGGCGAAGTCCGCACACCGCCTCTTCCAGGAGAACCCGATGCTCGCGTACGAACTCCACCAGATCCGTTCCGCCGAACTGCGCCGGCAGGCCGCCGACGCCCGCCTCGCCCGCGAGGCCGTCCGCGTCCGCCGCGCCGCGCGCCGAGCCGAGCCGGCCGGCGACGCCGCCGAGCCGGACGCCACCCATACCGTCGGCCGCGGCGGGCGCCGGCTCCCGCGCACGGCATGACCGGGCCCCGGCCGGGCGCCGACGCCCGTCCGAAGACCGGGAGGACAGCCACCGGCGGCCGTACGGGGGTCGGCCGCCGGTACTCCTCCATACCGTCAGCTCGTACGACAAGCGCACCGGTGCTGTGGAAAACCGCTGCCGTCCCCTCCGTGCCGCGTGCGATGCTCTGGCCTGTGGAGACCAGGTCCGTGAGTCCCGTGTTCGTAGGCCGCAGCGACGAGTTGGAGGCACTGAACGAGGCGCTCGCCCGTGCCGGGGCCGCCGAGCCGCAGGCGCTGCTGCTCGGCGGCGAGGCCGGCGTCGGCAAGACCCGGCTGGTCGAGGAGTTCGCCACCGCCGCCTGCCGCGGCGGCGCGGTCGTCGCGGTCGGCGGCTGTGTGGAGATCGGCGCGGACGGGCTGCCGTTCGCCCCCTTCTCCATTGCCCTGCGCACCCTGCGGGCCGCCCTGCCCGACGAGTGGGCCGCGGCCGCCGCCGGCCAGGAGGAGGAGCTGGCCCGGCTGCTGCCCGAACTCGGCGAGGCCACCTCGAGCCGCCACGACGAACAGGGCATGGCCCGCCTCTTCGAACTCACCGCCCGCCTCCTGGAGCGGATCGCCGCCGACCGCACGGTGGTCCTCGCCCTGGAGGACCTGCACTGGTCCGACGCCTCCACCCGCCACCTCCTCGCCTACCTGCTGCGCACCCTGCGCACCGGCCGGCTCGTCGTCCTCGCCACCTACCGCTCCGACGACATCCACCGCCGCCACCCGCTGCGCCCCCTGCTCGCCGAGCTCGACCGGCTGCGCACCGTCCACCGTCTCGAACTCGCCCGGTTCAACCGCGAGGAGGTCGGCCGCCAGATCGCCGGCATCCTGGCCGCCGAACCCGACCCCGCCCAGGTCGACGAGATCTTCGAACGCTCCGACGGCAACGCCTTCTTCGTCGAGGAACTGGCCGTCGCCGCCGCCGAGGGCTGCTGCACCGGCCTCACCGACTCACTGCGCGACCTGCTCCTGGTACGGGTCGAGGCACTGCCGGAGAGCGCCCAGCGGGTCGTCAGGATCGTCGCCGAGGGCGGCTCCACCGTCGAGTACCGGCTCATCGAGGCCGTCGCCCGGCTCGCCGAGGACGACCTGATCGAGGCGCTGCGGGTCGCCGTCGGCGCCAACATCCTCACCGCCATCCCGGCAGGTGACGGCTACCGCTTCCGGCACTCCCTGGTCCGCGAGGCCGTCGCCGACGACCTGCTGCCCGGCGAACGCTCCCGGCTCAACCGGCGGTACGCCGAGGCCCTGGAGACCGACCCGACCCTGGTGCCGGCCGAGGCGCGGGTGACCCGCCTGGCCAGCTACTGGTACCAGGCCCACGACCCCGCCAAGGCCCTGCCCGCCGTCCTCGACGCCTCCGTCGTGGCCCGCCGCCGGCATGCCTACAGCGAGCAACTGCGGCTCCTGGAGCGGGCGATGGAGCTGTGGGACACCGTCCCCGAGGAAATCCGCGCGGCCCTGCGGCCGGTCGACTACACCGACGTCTACCCTCCCTGCGGCTGTGACCCGGCCACCACCCCGCTCGGTTACCTCGACCTGATGGCGGAGGCGGCGGTCGCCGGCCGCTACTGTGGCGAGCGGGAACGCGCCCTGAAGATCACCAAGAAGGCCCTGCGGATCCTCGGGGAGGACGACGACGCGCAACGCGCGGCCTGGTTCTGGGTGCAGCGCTCCCGTCTGGTCCAGGGCCTGGGCCGCGGCGACGGCTGGCAGGAACTGGGCACCGCCCAGGACCTGGTGCGCGGTCTGCCGCCCTCGGAGGTGCACGCCGACGTGCTGGCCAACGTGGCCTCCTGGTCGATGCTCCACGAACCAGGCCCGGAGGCCTTCGCCGCCGCCGAACGGGCCGTCGAGTACGCCCGCATGGTCGGCGCCCGCGACATCGAGCTCAACGCGCGCATCACCCTCGGCTGCCTCATGGTCGACGCGGGTGACGTGGCGAACGGACTGCGGGAGCTGGAGCGGGTCAGGGAGGCCGCGCTCCAGGAGGGCATCACCCATGTCGCGGGCCGCGCCTACGTGAACCTGCCCTCCGAACTGGAAGCGGTCGGCCGGTCCCGGGAGGCGGTGCCCATCCTGCGGGAGGGCCTGGTCTTCGCCCGCCGGTTCGGCCTGCTGGACTCCGAGGTGTGGGTCTGGGGCAACCTCTCCGACTCGCTGTACACCCTCGGCCAGTGGGACGAGGCCGCCGAGGCCGCCGCGGGTGCCCTCGGCTCCGCCGCCAGCGCCAAGCCCCGGGGCGCAGGCGCGCTGAAGCTCGCCCACATCGCCCTCGCCCGGGGCGACGTCGAGGAGGCCGCCCGCCGCCTGGCCGTCTCCCGCACGCACTACGGCACCCACGACCCGATGCCGCAGGCGCTGCTGCCGCTGGCCCGGATCGCCATCGGCGTGGCCGCCGCCGAGGGCCGGCTGCTGGACGCCCGTACCGAACTGGACCGTGCTCTGGCGTTCGGCTTCCCGCCCGGCGCCCAGCGCTACGGCTGGCCGCTGCTGCTGGCCGCCGGCACCGCCGAGGCCGACGCCCGCGCCCTGCCCGCGGCGGCCGACGGCCGCGCCGGGGTCCTCGACCGGATCGCCGAGGCCGTCCGCAACCTCACCACCGGCGCCCCCGTGTGGGGAGCCTACGAGCGCTGGACCCGCGCCGAACTGCACCGCGCCCGGGGCACCGACACCGCCGCCCTCTGGTCGGACGTGGTCCTCGACTTCGAGACCCTGGACCGCCCCTACGACCTGGCCCGGGTCCGCCGCCGCCTCGCCCAGGCCCTGCTGGAGGAGGCCGCAGGGGACGAGGAGCGCGAGCGCGCGAGGGAACTGCTCCGGCTGGCCGGCGCGGTCGCCGAGCACCTGGGTGCCCGGCCGCTGGCCGAGGCCGTCGCGCTGCTCGCCCAGCGCGCCCGCCTGACCCTCACCGCCGGCACGTCCGGGCGGGCCCTGGACCCCGCCGAAAGGCTCGGTCTCACCAGCCGGGAGCGGGACGTCCTGCGCCTGGTGTCGGACGGCCGCACCAACCGTCAGATCGCCGAGGAGCTGTTCATATCCCCGAAGACGGCGAGCGTCCACGTCTCCAACATCCTGGGCAAGCTGGGCGTCGCGGGCCGGGGCGAGGCGGCGGCGATGGCGCACCGGCTGGAGCTGTTCCCGGCGGGTCAGGTGACCTGAAGCTCCAGGATCCGGTCGTCGCCCGCCTTGGGCTTGCCCCGCCCGTCCGTGTTGCTGGTCACCAGCCACACCTTGTCGCCGCCCGCGGCGACGACGGTCCGCAGCCGGCCGTACTCGCCGGTGAGGAAGGCCTGCGGCGCGGCGGCCGCGGTCGTCCCCTTGAGGGGGATGCGCCACAGCCGCTGCCCCTTCAGACCCGCCATCCAGATCACGCCGTTCACGTAGGCGATACCGCTGGGAGAGGCGTCGTCGGTGTGCCACTCGGCGATCGGGTTCACGTACTTGGGGTCGCTGGACCTGCCCTCCGCGTTCGGCCAGCCGTAGTCGCCGCCGGGCTTGACGGCGTTCAGCTCGTCCCAGGTGTCCTGGCCGAACTCCGAGGCGAACAGCCGCTGCTTGTCGTCCCAGGCCAGCCCCTGCACGTTGCGGTGGCCGTAGGTGTAGACGGGGGAGTCGGGGAACGGGTTGCCGGGGGCCGGATCGCCCTCCGGGGTCAGCCGCAGGATCTTCCCGCCCAGCGACTTCCGGTCCTGGGCGAGACCGCGCCGGCCGCTCTCCCCGGTGCCGGCGTAGAGCATGCCGTCGGGGCCGAAGGCGATCCGGCCGCCGTTGTGGATGAACCCCTTGGGGATGCCCTTGAAGACAGTGTCGGGGGCGCCCAGTTGCTCTCCGGCCGGTTTGCCCCCGTCCCACAGCATCCGCACGATCCGGTTGTCGGAGGCCGAGGTGAAGTACGCGTAGATCATGTGGTCCGAGGCGAAGCCGGGGGAGAGGGCGATACCGAGGAGCCCGCCCTCACCGGCGGCGGCCACCCCCGACACCGTGCCCAGCTCGGTGATCTTCCCGGTCTTCTCGTCCACCTTGCTGATCGTCCCGTCGTCCCGGTCGGAGACCAGCAGCCCGGCCCCGTCCGGCAGCACCGCGAGCCCCCAGGGTGACTTCAGCCCCTGGGCCACCGTACGCAGCACCTTGACCGACCCCTTGGCGGGCGCCACGGCCTCGGCCGACGTCGACGCCCCGGCCGACGTACTCCCCGGCGTACTCCCGGCCCACGACGGCGTGGGAAGCCCCTCACCACCGCCACCGGAGGAACACCCGGCCACGAGGAGGACCCCGGCCGCGGCCAACACAGCGAGCACAGCACGACGTTGCACGATCACAGCCCCTTCCGGCAGCTCTTCCACCGACGTTAGTGCAGCGCGCGCCCAAGGGGCGCGAGGAACTGCGCGACCGGGCACACCACACCCGCACCCGACCGACGACGGAACCGGGCAGCCTCTCAGTCCCACGACCCCTGCGCCGGAGGCAGCCGCCCCAGCTCCGCCAGATCCTCCGCACTCAGCCGCACATCCACCGCGCCCGCGTTCTCGGCTGCCCACCGCCCCCGCTTCGTCCCCGGCACCGGCACCACGTGCGCCCCCTGCGCCAGCACCCACGCCAGTGCCACCTGAGCCGCGGTGACCTCGTCCCCGTACCGCCCCGCGACCCTCCGCAGCCCCGCGACGATCGGCTGGTTCGCCGCCATCATCTCCGCCGTGAACCGGGGATGCCGGGCCCGCAGATCGTCCGGCTCGAACCCCTCACCCGGCCTGAGCGTCCCGGTGAGGAAACCGTTCCCCAGAGGCATCGCGGCAAGGAAGCCGACACCCCGCGCCGCGCACCACGGCAGCAACGCCTCCAGCGCCTCCGGCGACCACACCGACAGCTCCGCCTGCACCGCGGTCACCGGAAACACCTGCTGCACCCGCCGAAGCTGCCGCAGCGTGGCGTCGTGCATCCGCGCCCCCGACCTGCGCCCCCCGCGCGCCCCCACGGCGCACAACCCCAGCGCGCGCACCTTCCCCGCCTGCACCAGTTCCGCCATGGCCCCCCAGGTCTCCTCGACCGGGACCTCGGGATCGGCGCGGTGCAGCTGGTAGAGGTCGATGACGTCGGTCTGGAGCCGGCGCAGCGACGCGTCGCAGGCCCGCTTCACGTACCCGGGGCGGCCGTTCGCCACGATGTGCTGGTCGCCCACCAGCAGACCCACCTTCGTCGACACGAAGGCCTCCGCCCGCCGCTCCTTGAGCACCCGTCCCAGCAGCAGCTCATTGGTGAACGGACCGTACATGTCCGCCGTGTCAAGCAGCGTCACGCCCAAGTCCAGCGCCCGGTGCACCGCCCGCACCGACTCGTCGCCCCGCTGCCGCGACCCGTTGTACGCCCAGCTCATCGGCATGCACCCGAGTCCGACGGCCCCCACCGCGAGCGCCCCCGCGCCGATCGTCCTGCGCTCCACCAGCCCGTGAACCTCCTTCTCGACCCCCCAACCTAACCTCTGCACGCCCACGTGCCTGACATAGCCTCCTGACCATGACCCAAGACGTATGGCTGCCGATCCCGCCGGATGAGTTCACCGCGTTGCCCGATGGGCTCGACTACCTCTTCTGGGACGGCGACCAGGAGTTTCCCGGTGACCCCGCCGACTGTGCCGTGTACGTCGTCCCCTACATGAAGCGGCAGTCCGCGAAGGTGCGGCCGCTGGCGGGGATGCGGAACGTGCGGCTGATCCAGACCCTCACCGCCGGCGTCGACGACATGATCGCGGCCCAGGACCTCATCGTCCCCGGTGTGCCGCTGTGCAACGCGCGCGGGGTGCACGAGGCGAGCACCGCCGAACTCGCGCTCGCCCTGACGCTGGCGTCCCTGCGCGGCATCCCGGGGTTCGTCCGGGCCCAGCAGCAGGAGCGCTGGGAGGGCGGCTTCCACCCCGCCCTCGCCGACCGGAACGTCCTCATCGTCGGCTACGGCGCCATCGGCGAGGCCATCGAGGACCGGCTCGTGCCCTTCGAGGTGGCGCGGGTGGCGCGCGTTGCGCGCTCCGGGCGCGCCTCGGCGCGCGGTCCTGTGCATCCGCTCACCGAACTGCCGAATCTGCTTCCGGAAGCCGACGTCGTCATCCTTTCCACGCCCCTCACGGACACCACGCGCGGCCTGGTCAACGAGGCGTTCCTCGCGCGGATGAAGGACGGCGCACTGCTCGTGAACGTCGCGCGCGGGCCCGTCGTGGACACCAAGGCGCTGCTCGCCGAGGTGGAGAGCGGCCGGCTCACCGCGGCCCTGGACGTCACCGATCCCGAGCCGCTGCCGGCCGGACACCCCTTGTGGCAGGCGCCGGGCGTGCTGATCAGCCCTCATGTCGGCGGCCCCACCTCGGCGTTCCTGCCGCGCGCGAAGCGCCTCGTCACCGAGCAGTTGAACCGCTTCGTGAACCGGGAGCCGCTGCGGAACGTGATCCTTACGACGGGATCCGCCGACAACTGACCTTCACGGCAACGCGCCTGTAATCCGCTTCCGGTACGGTCCGCGACCTTCCGGGCGCGGTGCGTGCGCGCATAGCCGCTGGTCGTCACGGAGCGTAGAGAAGCTATGTCCCTGAGTGACGAGACTGGTGTATCGTCCCGACAGGGGCTGCGCCGTGAGCCGTTCGGCGCCGGGGACGGACATTTCAGATTTGTGAGGGGGGCGACGGGCGATGCACGGCCTATGGACGAACGATCCGACGCGGCGGAGCCGCCGGCGGCGACCCTGGCGCACAGCTGCGCGCAGACGCGGCCACCACACCAGCCATCACCACCACACCAGCCATCACCACCACCGCGGCCACAACGGACACCGGCGGCACCCTCACCCGGTGCACCGCGGCCCGAGGGACGCGGGAGCGACGCGGGCCTGGAGGGCCCCGTGACCGCGCCGACGCCTGTGACGACCACCCTCCCCGGAGCGCTGCGGGCACAGCCTCCGGCGGGGAAGCCGCACCCCCGGCCGCCGGTCACCGGCGGCGGGACCGGCGTGGTCCGCCAACTCGTCCTGGCCCTGGTCTGCGCGGGATACGCCGTCGGTTCCGCGTTCGACTGGGGCTCGAACCAGATCGCCCTGTTCATGGGCGACTTCGGTCTGACAGCGGCGGCCGGCGCCGCCGCCGTGTCCTGCTTCCTCTACGCCCGCTCGCCGCGGGTCCGCTTTCGACCTGCCTGGCTGCTGTTCGCCCTCTCCTCGGCGATGGCGGCCCTGGGCAACGCGGTCTGGGGGTGGTACGAGGTCGTGCTCCAGCGGCCGGTGCCCAGCCCCAGCTACGCCGACCTGTTCTTCCTGTGCTTCGCGCCGCCCGCCATCGTCGGCCTGCTGGTGCTGGCCAAGCGGCCGGTGACGAAGGCGGGCTGGATCTGCCTGGGCCTGGACGCCTGGCTGATCGGCGGCTCGCTGCTCACCCTGTCGTGGAGCCTCGCGCTCGCCCAGGCCGCCCGGTTCGACGGGCCCAGTGTCGCGCACACCGCGCTCTCGCTGGCGTACCCGCTGCTGGACATCGCCCTGGTCAGCATGGTGCTCGCGCTGCACTTCCGGCGCTCGCCGGGCAACCGCACCGCGGTGAACACCGCGATCGGCGCGCTCGCCCTCACCGTGATGTGCGACGCCCTGTTCACCTCGCCCCTGCTGCACAGCAGTTACCGCTCCGGTCAGCTGCTGGACGCGGGCTGGTTCGCCGGTTCGCTGCTCCTGGCCTACGCGCCCTGGGCCCCGCCCCGCACGCCGGGCGGCCAGGAGCCCGAGGGGCACACGCGCGTGGTCCACGAGCACGTGCCCGGCGGCCGGGTCCCGGCGCCCAAGCAGCCGTCGGCGCCCACCCCCGGAGGCGAGCACAGCCGGTACCCGGCCGGCCGGCCGATCACCGGGTCCCTGGCGGCGCTCACCCCGTACCTGGCCGCCGCCGTCTGCACCCTGGGCATCCTCTACAACGTCCTCGACGGCCGCAGCCCCGACCACGTGGTCCTGATCACCGCCGGCTGCGTGGTCCTCGCGCTCGTCGTGCGCCAGGGCATCATGCTGCTCGACAACATCACCCTCACCCAGGAACTGGCGCAGCAGGAGAACCACTTCCGCTCCCTGGTGCAGGGCTCCAGCGACGTCATCATGATCGCCGCGCCCAACGGCATCCTGCGGTACGTCTCCCCGGCCGCCGCCGGCGTCTACGGACGGCCCGCCGACGACCTGGTGGGTTCGGAACTGGCCAACCTGATCCACCCGGAGGACCTGGGCTGTGTGGTGCACGAGGTGCGCCGCTTCCTCGCCGCCCGGCCCCAGGAGGAACCCACCACCCGCATCGAGTGCCGGTTCCGCTCGGGCGGGGCGGCTGGCTCAACGTCGAGTCCACCGTCAACCGCCACCACGGCGGCCTCATCTTCAACAGCCGGGACGTCACCGAGCGGGTGCGGCTCCAGGCGCAGCTCCAGCACAACGCCGAGCACGACCCGCTCACCGACCTGCCCAACCGCGCCCTGTTCACCCGGCGCGTGCAGCAGGCCCTGTCCGGCCGGCGCTCCTCCGACCGGGGCCCCGCCCTCAGGAACACGGCGGTGCTCTTCATCGACCTGGACGGGTTCAAGGCCGTCAACGACACGATCGGACACCAGGCCGGGGACGAACTGCTCGTCCAGGCCGCGCGCCGGCTCCAGGCCGCGGTCCGCCACGGCGACACCGCCTCCCGGCTGGGCGGCGACGAGTTCGCGGCGCTGATCGTCGGAGACGGCACCCGTGACCGCAGTGCCCGGGAGCGGCACATCCTGGAGCTCGCCGACCGCCTCAGGGTGACCCTCTCCCAGCCGTACCTCATCGACGGCAACGATGTCCGTGTCAACGCGTCCATCGGGGTCGCCTTCGCCGAACCGGGCCTCGGCGCGGGCGAGTTGCTGCGCAACGCCGACCTGGCGATGTACCGCGCCAAGTCGGCGGGGAAGGGCCGCGTCGAGCTGTACAAGCCACAGATGCAGCAGGACGTCGTACGCAAGGCGGAGCTGGCCACCCGGCTGCGGGCCGCACTGCACGACGGCGAGTTCGCGCTGCTGCACCAGCCCGTGGTGTGCCTGGAGAACGGCCGGATCGAATCGGTCTCCGCACAGGCCCGCTGGCGCTCCTCGCAGGGGGTGCTGTTCACGCCGGCCGAGTTCCTGCGCGTGGCCGAGGACAGCGACAAGACCGCCGAGCTGGACCGGTGGATCTTCCAGGAGGCGGTCGAGCAGGCCGCCGAGCGGGCCGCGAGCGGTCTGGTGGTGCCGGTCGCCGTGCGCCTGAGCGCCCGGCGGCTGCTCGACCGGTCCTCACCGCTCGGCTCCGTGGAGTCCCTGCTCACCCGGCACGGGCTGCCCTCCGGAGCGCTGGTCCTCGAACTGTCCGACACCGACCCCAGAATCCCGCTGGACGAGCTGGAGCGGCGGCTGACCGCCCTCAGCCGGCACGGTGTCCGGATCGCGCTGGACGGCTTCGGCAGCGGTTACGCGGCGATCACGGCCCTTCGGAAGCTCCCCGTCGACGTACTCAAACTCGACCGCGGTCTGGTCGAGGGGATCGTCGAGTCGGCCCGGCTGCACAAGATCACCAGCGGCCTGCTGCGGATCGCCGGGGACCTGGGCCTCCAGTCCGTGGCGGAAGGCGTGGACCTGCCCGAACAGGTCACGGCGCTGCGCGCGATGGGCTGCACCCACGGCATGGGCATGGCCTTCTCCGGCCCGGTGGACGAGTACCGCCTGCGCCGGGCGCTGGGATCCGGCCACTATCCGGTTCCGCACGCACCGGCCGAGCCGGCCTTCGCGGGAGGCCGCTCCGGGGTGTACACAGGAGGTGTGCCCGCGGTGCTCGGCGGCGGAAGTGCCCTCCGCTCACATAATGAGACGCCCGTCCCACCCACTTGACACGTGGTGCGCGTCAGAGGGAGGGTCAGTTCCATGCGCACCCGAATTCTCGTACTTGGACAGCGCGTCGGCTGAGCTGGGACCCACCGGAGATGGCTCCGGAAACCCCAGCGACCACACCGGCGCGCTCCCCTCGCTTGCCTTTTGGCACGAGGGGTTTTTTGTTGCACCAGCACCACTCGTACAGCATGCGTACGGCAGCAGAAATCCGTACGAACCTCGCAAAAACCCTCAGCATCGAGAAGAGAATGCCGATGACCGAGCAGAGCGCCGCGGCCCACCATCCGCAGCCGCGGCCCCGTTCCGGAGGACAGCAGACCGCCCCCGTCGAGCACGTCACGGGTGCGAAGTCCCTCATCCGTTCCCTCGAGGAGGTCGGCGCGGACACGGTGTTCGGCATCCCCGGCGGTGCGATCCTGCCCGCCTACGACCCGCTGATGGACTCCACCCGGGTGCGCCACGTCCTGTGCCGGCACGAGCAGGGCGCCGGTCACGCCGCCACCGGCTACGCGCAGGCCACCGGCAAGGTCGGCGTCTGCATGGCGACCAGCGGCCCGGGCGCCACCAACCTGGTGACGCCGATCGCGGACGCGCACATGGACTCGGTGCCGCTCGTGGCGATCACCGGGCAGGTCGCGTCCTCCTCGATCGGCACGGACGCCTTCCAGGAGGCGGACATCGTCGGCATCACCATGCCGATCACCAAGCACAACTTCCTGGTCACCAAGGCCGAGGACATCCCGCGGACGATCGCGCAGGCGTTCCACATCGCCTCCACCGGCCGTCCCGGCCCGGTCCTCGTCGACATCGCCAAGGACGCCCTCCAGGCGAAGACCACCTTCTCCTGGCCGCCGGTCATGGACCTGCCCGGCTACCGTCCGGTGACCAAGCCGCACGCCAAGCAGATCCGCGAGGCCGCCAAGCTGATCACTTCCGCGAAGCGGCCCGTCCTCTACGTCGGCGGCGGTGTCATCAAGGCCGGCGCCACCGCCGAGCTGAAGGTCCTCGCCGAACTCACCGGAGCGCCCGTCACCACCACCCTGATGGCGCTCGGCGCGTTCCCCGACAGCCACCCGCTGCACGTGGGAATGCCGGGCATGCACGGTGCGGTCACCGCCGTCACCGCGCTGCAGAAGGCCGACCTGATCGTCGCCCTCGGAGCCCGCTTCGACGACCGCGTCACCGGCAAGCTGGACAGCTTCGCCCCGTACGCCAAGATCGTCCACGCCGACATCGACCCCGCGGAGATCGGCAAGAACCGCGCCGCCGACGTGCCGATCGTCGGTGACGCCCGCGAGGTCATCGCCGACCTGATCCAGGCCGTGCAGAAGGAGCACAGCGAGGGCCACCAGGGTGACTACACCGCCTGGTGGAAGGACCTCTCCCGCTGGCGCGACACCTACCCGCTGGGCTACGACCAGCCGGACAACGGCTCGCTCTCCCCGCAGCAGGTCATCGAGCGGATCGGGCAGCTCGCGCCGGAGGGGACGATCTTCGCGGCGGGCGTCGGCCAGCACCAGATGTGGGCCGCGCACTTCATCAAGTACGAGAAGCCCGCCACCTGGCTGAACTCCGGCGGCGCCGGAACCATGGGCTACGCGGTCCCGGCCGCGATGGGCGCCAAGGCCGGCGCGCCCGGCAACACGGTCTGGGCGGTGGACGGCGACGGCTGCTTCCAGATGACCAACCAGGAGCTCACCACCTGCGCCCTGAACAACATCCCGATCAAGGTCGCCATCATCAACAACGGCGCCCTCGGGATGGTCCGCCAGTGGCAGACGCTGTTCTACAACCAGCGGTACTCCAACACCGTGCTGCACTCCGGGCCCGACGACGTCAACCCGGACGCCCGCGGCACCCGGGTCCCCGACTTCGTCAAGCTGTCGGAGGCGATGGGCTGCCACGCCATCCGCTGCGAGTCCCCGGACGACCTGGACAAGGTCATCGAGGAGGCGAACTCCATCAACGACCGCCCGGTCGTGGTGGACTTCATCGTCCACGAGGACGCCATGGTGTGGCCGATGGTCGCCGCCGGCACCTCCAACGACGAGATCCTGGCCGCCCGGGACGTCCGCCCCGACTTCGGCGACAACGAAGACGACTGAGCGAGAGAGACGCAAAGAAAAATGTCCAAGCACACGCTCTCCGTCCTGGTGGAGAACAAGCCGGGCATCCTGGCCCGGATCGCGGCCCTCTTCTCCCGCCGCGGCTTCAACATCGACTCGCTCGCCGTCGGAGTCACCGAGCACGCCGACATCTCCCGCATCACGATCGTGGTGAGCGTCGAAGCCCTGCCGCTGGAGCAGGTCACCAAGCAGCTCAACAAGCTGGTCGAGGTGCTCAAGATCGTCGAACTGGAGCCGGGTTCCGCCGTTCAGCGGGAACTCGTTCTGGTGAAGGTGCGCGCCGACAACGAGACGCGCTCCCAGATCGTGGAGATCGTCCAGCTGTTCCGCGCCAAGACCGTCGACGTCTCCCCGGAGGCCGTCACCATCGAGGCCACCGGCAGCAGCGAGAAGCTGACCGCGATGCTCAAGATGCTGGAGCCGTTCGGCATCAAGGAACTGGTCCAGTCCGGCACCATCGCGATCGGCCGGGGCGCCCGCTCGATCACCGACCGCTCGCTGCGCGCCCTCGACCGTTCTGCGTAAGGCTGGAAACGGGCGGCCCGACGGCCGTCGGCCGCCCGTATGCCGAGACCCCGAGACTTCCCTTCCGCCCGCCGTCATACGGTGGGACGCACCATCTGCACACCAAGGAGAGAACCCAAAGTGGCCGAGCTGTTCTACGACGCCGACGCCGACCTGTCCATCATCCAGGGCCGCAAGGTCGCGGTCATCGGCTACGGCAGCCAGGGCCACGCCCACGCGCTGTCGCTGCGCGACTCCGGTGTCGACGTCCGTGTCGGTCTGCACGAGGGCTCCAAGTCCAAGGCGAAGGCCGAGGAGCAGGGCCTGCGCGTGGTGACCCCGTCCGAGGCCGCCGCCGAGGCCGACGTGATCATGATCCTCGTCCCGGACCCGATCCAGGCCCAGGTCTACGAGGAGTCGATCGCCCCCAACCTGAACGACGGCGACGCCCTGTTCTTCGGCCACGGCCTGAACATCCGCTTCGGCTTCATCAAGCCCCCGGCCGGCGTCGACGTCTGCATGGTCGCCCCGAAGGGCCCGGGCCACCTGGTCCGTCGTCAGTACGAGGAGGGCCGCGGCGTGCCCTGCATCGTGGCCGTCGAGCAGGACGCCACCGGCAACGGCTTCGCGCTGGCCCTGTCGTACGCCAAGGGCATCGGCGGCACCCGCGCCGGCGTCATCAAGACGACCTTCACCGAGGAGACCGAGACCGACCTGTTCGGTGAGCAGGCCGTCCTCTGCGGTGGCACCTCCGCCCTGGTCAAGGCCGGTTTCGAGACCCTGGTCGAGGCCGGCTACCAGCCGGAGATCGCCTACTTCGAGTGCCTGCACGAGCTGAAGCTGATCGTGGACCTCATGTACGAGGGCGGCCTGGAGAAGATGCGCTGGTCGGTCTCCGAGACCGCCGAGTGGGGCGACTACGTCACCGGCCCGCGGATCATCACCGACGCCACCAAGGCCGAGATGAAGAAGGTCCTCGCGGAGATCCAGGACGGCACCTTCGCCAACAACTGGATGGCCGAGTACCACGGCGGTCTGAAGAAGTACAACGAGTACAAGACGGCGGACTCCGAGCACCTGCTGGAGACCACCGGCAAGCAGCTGCGCAAGCTGATGAGCTGGGTGAACGAGGAGGCGTAAGCCTCAGCCGACGGGGCCGGAGCGCTGTGCTCCGGCCCCGTTGTCCACCCCGTCGAATCTCGGACGGGTGATCCTTCCGCAGAGGCGCAGGACGAACCCCGCCACGCCACTACACTGCCGTACTACATACGCGTCAGGCCCACAGCGTCGTGCGTCTCCACGCGGCAAGCCAACCTCCACCGCCTGCGGCCGTCGGGACGGCCGTCCGCATTGGACCTGTGAGGACTCACGTGAGCTCGAAACCTGTCGTACTCATCGCTGAAGAGCTGTCGCCCGCCACCGTCGACGCGCTGGGCCCGGACTTCGAGATCCGGCACACCAACGGAGCAGACCGAGCCGAACTGCTCCCCGCCATCGCCGACGTGGACGCGATCCTGATCCGCTCCGCCACCAAGGTCGACGCCGAGGCCATCGCCGCGGCGAAGAAGCTGAAGGTCGTCGCACGAGCCGGCGTCGGCCTGGACAACGTCGACGTCTCCGCCGCCACCAAGGCAGGCGTGATGGTCGTGAACGCCCCGACCTCCAACATCGTGACCGCCGCCGAGCTGGCCTGCGGTCTGCTGATCTCCACCGCGCGGCACATCCCGCAGGCGAACTCCGCGCTGAAGAACGGCGAGTGGAAGCGCAGCAAGTACACCGGCGTCGAGCTTGCCGAGAAGACCCTCGGTGTCGTCGGCCTCGGCCGCATCGGCGCCCTGGTCGCGCAGCGGATGTCGGCGTTCGGCATGAAGGTCGTCGCCTACGACCCCTACATCCAGCCCGCCCGCGCCGCCCAGATGGGCGTCAAGGTGCTTTCCCTGGACGAGCTGCTCGAGGTCGCCGACTTCATCACCGTGCACCTCCCGAAGACCCCCGAGACCGTCGGTCTGATCGGCGACGAGGCGCTGCGCAAGGTCAAGCCGTCGGTGCGGATCGTCAACGCGGCCCGTGGCGGCATCGTCGACGAGGAGGCGCTGTACGCGGCGCTCAAGGAGGGCCGGGTCGCCGGCGCCGGCCTCGACGTGTACGCGAAGGAGCCGTGCACCGACTCCCCGCTCTTCGAGCTGGACCAGGTGGTCTGCACCCCGCACCTCGGCGCCTCCACCGACGAGGCCCAGGAGAAGGCCGGTATCGCGGTCGCCAGGTCGGTCCGCCTGGCCCTCGCCGGCGAACTGGTCCCGGACGCGGTCAACGTGCAGGGCGGTGTCATCGCCGAGGACGTCAAGCCCGGCCTGCCGCTGGCCGAGCGGCTCGGCCGCATCTTCACCGCGCTCGCCGGTGAGGTCGCCGTCCGCCTGGACGTCGAGGTGTACGGCGAGATCACCCAGCACGACGTGAAGGTGCTGGAGCTGTCCGCGCTCAAGGGCGTCTTCGAGGACGTCGTCGACGAGACCGTCTCCTACGTCAACGCGCCGCTGTTCGCCCAGGAGCGCGGTGTCGAGGTCCGCCTCACCACGAGCTCGGAGTCGGCCGACCACCGCAACGTCGTGACCGTGCGCGGCACCCTCGGCAGCGGCGAGGAGGTCTCGGTCTCCGGCACGCTGTCCGGCCCGAAGAACCTCCAGAAGATCGTCGCGGTCGGGGACTACGACGTGGACCTCGCGATCGCCGAGCACCTGCTGGTGCTGCGCTACGAGGACCGGCCGGGCGTGGTCGGCACCGTCGGCCGCATCCTCGGCGAGGCGGGCATCAACATCGCCGGTATGCAGGTGGCCCGTGCGGCCGTCGGCGGTGAGGCGCTCGCCGTCCTGACCGTCGACGACACGGTGGCCCCCGCGGTGCTGGCCGAGGTCGAGGCGGAGATCGGGGCTACGTCGGCCCGTTCGGTGAACCTCGTCTGACTTTTTGCCCACCCGCCCACCTGACTCGGTGGGCTGGAAGGCTCGCGTCATGTCCTCAAACGCCGGACGGGCTGAGTAGATCAGCCCGTCCGGCGTTTGTGATGTCCGGCTACCTGCCGATCCTCCGCAATGTCACCCCCGCCCCCGCCGTCGCCAGCACCAGCAGCACCGCCCCCGCGATCGCCGCCCCCTGCATCCCGCTGGTGAATGCCTCCCGGGCCGTCCGGATCAGGGCTTCTCCCGTGGGCCCCGGCAGCCGGCCCGCCGTGGCCAGCGCGCCGCCCAGCGTCTCCCGGGCCTGTGCCGGAGCCGTGACCGGCATGTCGTGGCGGTAGACCGCCGTACCGATCGAGCCGAGCACGGCCATGCCGAGCGCACCGCCGAACTCCGCGCTGGTTTCCAGCAGGGCGGAGGCGGTGCCGGCCCGGTCCACCGGGGCTGCGCTCATCGCGAGGTCGGTCAGCTGGGACATGATGGCCACCATCCCGCAGGCGAGCACCCCGGCCGCGGTCAGCACCAGCCACAGCGAGTCGGTGCCGACGAGGGCGAGCAGCACGAACCCGGCCGACATGGCCGCGAAGCCGCCCGCGACGACGTAACCCCGGTCGGCGCCCCGCTGCACCAGCTGCGCGGTGAGCGGTCCGGCGGCCCCGATGAACACCGAGGGCAGCAGGCTCCACAGCGCGGCCGCGAGCGGGCTCATCCCGAGGACCGACTGAAGGTACTGCGTGGTGAAGATCGCCGAGCCCATCATGGCGAGCGAGGCGACCAGGTTCAGGACCAGCGCCGGGGTGAAGCCGCGGCCCCTGAGCAGGGCGGGCGGGATCAGCGGGGAGCCGGTGGTGCGCTGGCGGTGCACGAAGAGGGCCGCGAAGAGCAGGCCGACGGTGACCGAGACGACGTACAGCGGGTGCCAGCCCTCGGAGGGGATCTCCTTGACGCCGTAGATCACGGGGAGCACGGCGGCCATCGAGAGCGGGACGCTCAGCCAGTCGAAGCGGCCGGGGGAGGGGTTCCTGGACTCCGGGAGCAGGACCGGTCCGAGGAGCAGGAGCAGGGCCATCGCCGGGAGGTTGACCAGGAAGACCGAGCCCCACCAGAAGTGCTCGACGAGGATGCCGCTCATCACCGAGCCGAGCGCGATCCCGCCCGTCATCACGCCGGACCACAGGCCGATCGCCTTCGCGCGCTGTCCGGGGTCGGTGAACATCGTGCGCAGCAGGGCCATCGTGGACGGCATCAGGGTGGCGCCGCCGATGCCGAGGACCGCGCGGGCGGCGATCAGGGTGCCGGCGCTGTCCGCGTACGCGGCGAGCAGCGAGGCGCCGCCGAAGGCCGTGGCGCCGATCAGCAGCAGGCGCCGGCGGCCTATGCGGTCGCCCAGCGCGCCCATCGTCATCAGCAGGCCGGCCAGGACGAAGCCGTAGATGTCCAGGATCCACAGCTGCTGGGTGCCGCTCGGCCTGAGGTCGGCGCCGATCGCGGGGAGGGCGAAGTAGAGGACCGAGACGTCCATCGAGACCAGGAGCAGCGGCAGCATCAGCACGCCGAGCGCGGTCCATTCACGGCGGCCCGCCAGGGCTGGGGTGGTCGTGCTCTTCAGGTTCGTCATGCCGACGAATGTACGGGCGTATTAAACGCTTGTCTAGAACGCTTGTATAATTCATCCGTCTAGGACGGTTGTATGGATCCGGGGTAGGGTGGTGGGCATGGGACACCGTGAGGATCTGCTGGACGGCGCCAAGCGCTGCCTGCTGGAGAAGGGGTTCGCGCGGACGACCGCGCGCGACATCGTCCGGGAGTCGGGGACCAACCTCGCCTCGATCGGCTACCACTACGGCTCCAAGGACGCGCTGCTCGCGCAGGCCTACATCGCCCTGGTGGAGGAGATGTCCTTCGAGGGTGACGGCTCCGGACTCACCGGCGCGCCCGGCTCGTTGGAGCGCTTCCGGGAGGTCTGGTCGAACATCGTCGCCAGCATGCGCGAGCCCGGCACGATGTGGCGGCTCAGCGTGGAGATCGTCGCGATGGGCGATCAGATGCCGGAGGTGCGCGACCAGTTGGCGCGTGCCCAGCGCGAGGGCGGCCGGGGGCTGACCTCGCTGATGATGGGCGTTCCGGAGGAGGAGGTCTCCGACGAGACCGCCGACACCCTCGGCCGCTTCTACATGACCCTGATGTCCGGCCTGATCTCCCAGTGGACCTTCGACCCGAAGACCGCCCCGGACGGTGACGCCCTCACCGAGGGGCTGCGCCAGATCGTCGAGGCCGTCACCCGGACCCGATGACGGGTCCCGGACCGGGGCCGGCCGGCTACAGCCGGGCCGCCTTCAGGGCCATGTGCAGCAGCAGCCGGTCCTCGCCCTCGTCCAGGTCGAGGCCGGTGAGCTGTTCGACGCGGGACAGGCGGTAGTACAGGGTCTGCCGGTGGACGCCGAGAGCCGCCGCCGTGCGGCCCGCCTGGCCCGCGCAGTCCAGGTAGACCTCGGCGGTACGGGCCAGTTCGCGGTGGGCCGGGGTGAGCAGCGGTGCCACGGCCGGGTCGTGGGACGCCTCCGGCGCCAGCGCGGTCAGCAGCCGGTACGGGCCGATCCGCGCCCACTCCGCCACCGGCCCGAACCGGGGTTCCGCGAGCGCGGCCCGGGTGGCCGCCGCCGCCTCCTGCCAGACCGCGCCCAGCTCGGTGAGCCCCGTTCTGGCCTTGCCCACCCCCGCGGCCGGGACCGGCGCCGCCGCGCCCGCGAACCCCGCCGCGACCGCCGCCGCGGTCCGCGCCCCCGCCCCGCGTGCCGCCGCCGACCGGGCCTCCCGGGCCTCCTCGGCCTCCTTGAGCAGCCGGGCCGCGGCCGTCAGGGCGGGGGTGGACGCGTCGGTGCTGCGCAGCCGGACCAGCACCGCCAGGCTGTGCCCCGCCGCCCCCCACGGCAGCGTGCACAGCGCGGTGGCGTGCGGGACCGTGCGCGGGGACGGGGCGTCGTCCGGGTCGGCGGACGGCCAGGGTGCGACACAGAGCAGCGTGTGCGGGCCGTCGCCGCGCACCCCCAGGGCCGTACGCAGCTCGGCCACCGCCATGTCCCGCTGCCAGCCGTGCTCCGTGACCAGCACCGCGCGCAGCTCCCGGCTCAGCCCGGCCCCCGCCTGCGCCTCGTCGGCGAGCAGCGCGCCGATCCGCCCGGCCACCCCCATGGCAGCGGCCAGCTGGGCGTCCGTCGGGCCGGGATCTCCGTCCAGCAGCCAGACGTAGCCGAGGACGACACCCCGATGGCGTACCGGCAGGCAGATCCTTCCCCGGTACACCCCGGCCTCCGGGGTCGGCGGGATCCGGACCGGGCCGGTCGCCCGGGTGATGCCGAAGCCCTCGAACCAGGTACGGACCGCGGCCGTGGAGCGCCGGGTCAGGATCGAGCGGGTGCGCACCGGGTCCAGCGCGGACGGATCGAGGTCGCCCTCACTGTCGTACGCCCCGAAGGCGATCAGCTCGAAGTCGCGGTTCTCCAGGGTCGCCGGGACGCCCAGCAGCTCCGAGATCTCGTCGACCAGCTCCTGGTAGTCACCCTTGAATTCCGACGTCACCCGGGCATTCTCCCGCAATTCACGGCCCCCTTCATACATCTGTCTGAGATCCGTGGCACGGATGCGTGACAGCTGTCGATGGCCGAGGATCAAAGAGGTCCCTAACTTTCACGGTGGTTCTCCTTGCCGGGTCCGAACCGTCGGATCGCGGCATTTCTGGCATGTGTTGTGGAGGTGCCCCGTGCTGGGTCCCGTGATTCTCGCCGCGTCGCGCAGCGACCGGATGCGACGCCTGATCTCGGCGGCCCCGGTGACGAAGCAGGTCGTCGACCGCTTCATCCCCGGTGAGACGGTCGACGACATCGTCCCGGTCATCGCCGAGCTCACCGGGCGGGGCCTGGAGCTGACGATGGACGTCGTCGGCGAGGACATCACCACCCCCGAGCAGGCCGCCGCCGCCCGGGACGCCTACCTGGCCCTCGTCGGGCACCTGAGGGACCTCGGGCTCGGCGAGCGCGTCGAGATGTCCGTCAAGCTGTCCATGTTCGGACAGGCGCTGCCGGGCGGCCACGAGCTGGCCCTCGCCAACGTCCGGCCGGTCGTCGAGGCCGCCGCCGCCATCGGCACCACCGTCACCCTCGACGCCGAGGACCACACCACCCTCGACTCGATGTTCGCCATCCACGAGGAGCTGCGGAAGGACTTCCCGGGGACCGGCTGCGTGATCCAGGCCTACCTCTTCCGCACCGAGGCCGACGCCCGCCGGCTCGCCGCCGCCGGCAGTCGCGTCCGCCTGGTCAAGGGCGCCTACAAGGAGCCCGCCGAGGTCGCCTACCAGCAGAAGAGCGAGATCGACAAGGCGTACGTCCGGATCCTCAGGACCCTGATGGAGGGCGAGGGGTACCCGATGGTGGGCTCCCACGACCCGCGCCTCATCTCCATAGCCCAGGAACTCGCCCGGCGCGCCGGACGCAAGCCCGACGAGTACGAGTTCCAGATGCTCTTCGGCATCCGCAGCGACGAGCACCTCCGGCTCGCCGCCGAGGGCCACCGCATGCGTGTCTACACCGCCTACGGCACCGACTGGTACGGCTACTTCATGCGCAGGCTCGCGGAGAAGCCGGCGAACCTGCGTTTCTTCCTCCGCTCGATGGTCACCAAGGGCTGAGCCCCCCCCCGCTCGACAAGCCTCACCACCCGCTCACGTACAAGGAGTTACGGATCCCATGGACGCTGTGACCCAGGTCCCCGCCCCCGTCAACGAGCCGGTGCACGGCTATGCCCCCGGCTCGGCCGAGCGCGCCCGCCTGGAGGCGAAGCTCAAGGAGCTCGCCGAGAACCCGATCGAGCTGCCGATGACCATCGGCGGCGAGAAGCGGCTCGGCGGCGGCGAGCCCTTCCAGGTCGTGCAGCCGCACAACCACAAGGCCGTCATCGGCACCGGGCGCCACGCCACCCGGCAGGACGCCCAGGACGCCGTCGACGCGGCCCTCGCCGCCGCGCCCGCCTGGCGCGCGATGTCCTTCGACGACCGCGCGGCCATCATCCTGCGCGCCGCCGAACTGCTCTCCGGCCCCTGGCGCGAGACCATCGCCGCCTCCACCATGCTCGGCCAGTCCAAGACCGCCCAGCAGGCCGAGATCGACACGCCCTGCGAGCTGATCGACTTCTGGCGGTTCAACGTCCACTACGCCCGCCAGATCCTGGCCGAGCAGCCCCCGGCCAACTCTCCGGGCGTCTGGAACCGCATGGACCACCGCCCGCTGGAGGGCTTCGTCTACGCGATCACGCCGTTCAACTTCAGCGCCATCGCGGGCAACCTGCCGACCGCGCCCGCCCTGATGGGCAACGTCGTCGTCTGGAAGCCGTCCCCGACCCAGACCCACGCCGCCGTCCTGCTGATGCAGCTGCTGGAGGAGGCCGGACTCCCCAAGGGCGTCATCAACCTCGTCACCGGTGACGGCATCGAGGTCTCCGAGGTCGCCCTGGTCCACCGGGACCTGGCCGGCATCCACTTCACCGGCTCCACCCGGACCTTCCAGCACCTGTGGAAGACGGTCGGCAGCAACATCGAGAAGTACCGCACCTACCCGCGTCTGGTGGGCGAGACCGGCGGCAAGGACTTCCTCGTCGCCCACCCGAGCGCCGACCGTGCCGTCCTCAAGACCGCGCTGACCCGGGGTGCCTTCGAGTACCAGGGCCAGAAGTGCTCCGCCACCTCCCGCGCCTACATCCCGGCGTCCATCTGGAACTCCGGCTTCCGTGAGCAGTTCGCGGCCGAGGTCGACTCCCTCACCATGGGTGACGTCACCGACCTGTCGAACTTCGTCGGCGCCGTGATCGACGACCGCGCGTTCGCCAAGAACAAGGCGGCCATCGACCGCGCGGCCTCCGACCCGGCCTGCGAGATCGTCGCGGGCGGCGCCTACGACGACTCGGTGGGCTACTTCGTCCGCCCGACCGTCGTCGTGTGCTCGGACCCGGAGAACGAGGTCTTCCGCACCGAGTACTTCGGCCCGTTCCTCGCCGTGCACGTCTACGAGGACGACCAGTACGACGAGATGCTGACCCAGATGGAGTCGGTGTCCGACTACGCGCTCACCGGCTCGGTCATCTCCAACGACCGCGCCGCCGCCGCGTACACGATGGAGAAGCTCCGCTACGCGGCCGGCAACTTCTACATCAACGACAAGTCGACCGGCGCCGTGGTCGGCCAGCAGCCCTTCGGCGGCGGCCGGGCCTCGGGCACCAACGACAAGGCCGGCGCCCCGCAGAACCTGCTGCGCTGGACCCTGACCCGGGCCATCAAGGAGACCCTGGTCGCCCCGACCGACTACACGTACCCGCACATGGGCTGACCCTCGCGTCACCCTCTCCCGGCACGGGGCGGGGAGCCTGACCCACGAGCAGGCTCCCCGCCCCGTTCCCATGGCCGGAACAGGGCCCGGAGCCCGGCCTGGTCCGCGCTGCCCGGCGCCGCCGACAGGACCACGATCTTCAGTTGCGAGTCGCCGTCCGTGAGGACGTCGCAGTCCACCTCCACCGGCCCGACCTCCGGATGCTCGACCGTCTTGCGGTCCTCGCGGTGGGTGGCCACCGTGCCGTTCGCCCAGAGCCGGGCGAACCGCTCGTTGCCCGCGGCCAGTTCGCCGATCAGCTCGGACAGCCGGGCGTCGTGCGGGAAGCGGCCGGTGGCCCGCCGCAGGTCGGACACGATCGCCAGGTCGGAGTCGTCGCCGTTCGCCGTGCGCACCGGCCACGCGGAGAGCCGGGCGGTCTCCTCGCCCACCGGGAACCGCTCACGGGCGAAGTTGCGCAGTTCCTCCGGAATGTCCGACGGGTCGCCGAGCAGCGCGGCCCAGGCGGGGTTCCAGCACAGCAGCTGCCAGTGCGCGGTGAACACGGCGACCGCGACATCACCGAGCCGGTTCAGCACACGGTGCACGCCCGGCGGGAGACGGTCGGGGATCGGGCCGTCGTCGGGGGGCACCAGCCCGGCCATGCGGTAGAGGTGCTCGCGCTCGACGCGGGTCAGCCGCAGAGCACGGGCGAGGGCGGCGACCACCTGTCCGGACGGCGCCGTGGCCCGGCCCTGCTCCAGGCGGACCACGTAGTCGACGGACACCCCGGCGCGTTCGGCGAGTTCCTCGCGGCGCAGTCCGGTCGCGCGCCGGGCCCGGCCGACCGGCAGCCCCAGGTCCGACGGTGACAGCCGCTCCCGCCAGGCGCGGATGGTGGCACCCAGATCGGTCGTCGTTTTCCCCATCATGTCAGCCATCCTGCCTCCTGGGTGATCCTGGTACCGCCGTTCCTACGGTCGAGGCGTCCCTGGCAGCGTGCCGGCGCCGGGCGCACGATCGACCCATGACCATCACCTTCATCACCGGAGCCAACAAGGGTCTCGGCCGCGAGACCGCCCGCCGTCTCGTCGCGCTGGGCCACACCGTGCTCGTCGGCGCCCGTGACCCCGAGCAGGGCGCTGCCGCAGCCGAGGCGCTCGGCGCGCGGTTCGTCCGGATCGACGTCACCGACGACGCCTCCGTGGCCGCCGCGGCCGCCGACGTCGCCGCCCACGAGGGCAGGATCGACGTCCTGGTCAACAACGCCGGTGTCGCGGGACCGCATGCCGACCCGGGCGAGCTCACCGCAGCGGACGCCCTCGCCGTCTTCGACGTCAACCTCTTCGGCGTCATCCGCACCACCACCGCCTTCCTGCCGCTGCTGCGCAGGTCGGCGGAGCCGGTCGTGGTCAATGTCAGCAGCGGACTGGGTTCGGTCGCCGTCACCCACGACCCGGACCGCGTCGAGTCCACCGTCGTGGCACCGCTGTACAACTCCTCCAAGGCGGCCCTCGTCATGCTCACCACCCAGTACGCCAAGGCCTTCAAGGACATCCGGGTCAACGCCGTCGACCCCGGCTACACGGCGACCGACCTCAACGCCCACAGCGGCCCGCAGACCGTCACCGAGGGCACCGACGCGATCGTCCGGCTCGCCACCGAGCCGTCCGGCGCGGGGACCGGCCGCTTCATCGACCGGCACGGCCCCGTCCCCTGGTAGCCGCCGCGCCGGTCCAGCGAAAGACCAGCTCAGAGCCGTATGGCCGACCCCACCCCGACCCCGCCGTCTCAGATAGTAGGAAGTCCGAGTAATTGTGCAGACAGAAGCGGGCCGCTCCCTTACTTTTGTAGGAGCCGAACGTCTCGCTCGATCAAGCGAATGGCGGTCGTGAGCCGGGCCCCGAGCAGGCAACCCCTGCGGCCCCCGCTCCCCGCCCCTTCCGGCGTCTCGTAACCCCCATCTGCCGTATGCCGTACTCCCTGTATCTCGAAGGAGTCGATTCCCATGGCCGAGACGACCGTCCGCCGCCGGGTCCGCCACGTGTCCCGCACCAGCGAGTCCGAGCGCAAGAACGCCGCCGCCGCCCTCCAGCGCGCCCTCGACCGCCGTGACAACGGCGGCGAGACCGGCCACTGAGCAGCGGCGCGCCCCAGTACGGGAGCCGCACCCGCACGGGGTACGGCGCGGCCGGGACGGCCGCGCCGTACTCCTGGGTCAGCCGCCCCGCCGCACCTCGAAGTGGTCGATCCGGGTCCCGCCCTGGTCCAGCGCCGACACCTTCAGCCGCGCGGCCGCACCCGTCTCCGCCTCGACCCTGAGGAAGGAGAAGCCGGTGTACCGCACCCGTGACCAGTCCACCGTCTCCGCCACGTTGTGCTGCCCCTCGGCCCAGTGGAAGCTCCGCACCTCGTCGTGCCGGGTGACGTGCCCCTCGTAGCTGTCCTTCACCCCGGACGGGAACGAGTACAGATTCCGTCCGCCGCCGCCCGCCGTGACGTGGACGATCCCGTCCCGCGTCGGGTCGGTCGAGCCGCCCACCGGGACCGCGCGGCCCACCCCGCCGTCCCGCACCGCGTCGGTGCGCTCGTAGACGTGGTTGTGCCCGTTGATCACCAGGTCCACCTGGTGCTCGGCGAACAGCGGCAGCCAGGCCGCCCGGATCCCGCCGTCGGAGGCGTGCGAGGACGTCGAGTAGGCGCAGTGGTGGAAGAAGACGACCACGAAGTCCACCTCCTTCGCCGCCCGCAGCTCCTTCAGTTTCCGCTCCAGCCACCTCGTCTGCCGGCCGCCGCTGTAGCCGAGGTTGGCGGGTATCTCGTACGACACGTCGTTGGCGTCCAGCGCCACGAAGCCGACGTTGCCGTAGGTGAACGCGTACACGCCCGGCGCCCCGTGCGGGTCGAAGCCGTTGTCCGGGAGCGCGAAGCGGGCGTACTGGCCGCCGTAGCCTTCGGGGGAGTACCAGGCCTCCATGTCGTGGTTGCCGGTCGTCACCATCCACGGCACCGACCGCGCCACCGGGTCGTTCTGCTTCAGGAACCGGTCCCACTCGCGGGCGTCGTAGCCGTCCGAGGTCTTCCCGGCGCCGTTGCCGTCGGCGTAGCAGATGTCCCCCGCGTGGAGGTGGAAGGCGGGTTCCTGCTTCAGCAGCGCGTTGTCGCCGGCCAGGGCGGCCCGGCCGACGCCCTGGTCGCCGAAGGCCGTGAACACGAACCGCTCCGGGCTCGCGGGCGCGGTGCGGAAGGGCGCGACGGCAAAGCGGTGGCCGGGGGCGGCCGGGTCCCATCCCTCGTGGCCGACGCCGTAGTAGTAGGTGGTGCCGGGGGCCAGGCCGTCCACCGCCGCGTGCAGGTAGTACTGCTCGACCACCGGGCGCACACCCTGCACGCCGGGCGTGTGCAGATGCCGTACCTCCGCGTCGACCCGCCTGCCGAGGTCGTCCGGGCGGGTGCCGATCCGGACGAACGGCTTGCGGACGGCGGCGGGCACCTGCCAGGAGATCCGCATCTGCCGCTTCGGATCGGCGCCGAAGGCGAGATGGCGGCCGAACGGCGGAACCGCCGCGCCCCGGGCCGCCGAGGTGGCCGGCGCCGGGCTCGCCGACCGCGCCGCGCAGCCGGTCACCAGCGCGCCGCCCGCCACCGCGCCCGCCGTCACCAGGGTGCGGCGGCTCACCAGCCGGGTGCGCAGGTACTCGTACTGCTCGGCCATGCTCATCCGGGCGGCCAGCCGCGGCGGGATGCCGAAGTCGGGGATGTCCATGCCCTGGACCTTGCCCAGCGCAGGCCAACGCCAGCCGCACACACGGGTGAACGCCGGTCGACGGGACACTCCCGCCTGTCCGTATGGCGGACGCTGCATGTCATCCCATGGGACGAGGAGTAGGGTGCCGGGCATGTCTCGCAGCATCAATCTCGCAGTGATCCCCGGTGACGGCATCGGGCAGGAAGTCGTGGCCGAAGGCCTCAAGGTCCTCTCCGCCGTCCTCCCGCAGGATGTGAAGCTGGAGACCAAGGAGTACGACTTCGGCGCCCGGCGCTACCACGCCACCGGTGAGACCCTCACCGACGCCGACCTCGACGCGCTGAAGAAGCACGACGTCATCCTGCTGGGCGCGATCGGCGACCCGAGCGTCCCGTCCGGTGTCCTGGAGCGCGGCTTCCTGCTGAAGCTCCGCTTCGCCTTCGACCACCACGTCAACCTGCGTCCGTCGAAGCTCCTCCCCGGTGTCGCCACCCCGCTGGCCGGCGAGCCGGAGATCGACTTCGTCGTGGTCCGCGAGGGCACCGAGGGCCCGTACACCGGCAACGGCGGCACCATCCGCAAGGGCACCGAGCACGAGGTCGCCACCGAGGTGTCCGTCAACACGGCCTACGGTGTCGAGCGGGTCGTCCGGGACGCCTTCGCCCGCGCCCAGGCCCGTCCCCGCAAGAAGCTCACGCTGGTCCACAAGAACAACGTGCTGACCTTCGCCGGGCACCTGTGGACGAACATCTTCAACCAGGTGGCCGCGGAGTTCCCCGAGGTCACCACGGACTACATCCACGTCGACGCGGCGACCATCTACCTGGTCACCGACCCCGGCCGCTTCGACGTCATCGTCACCGACAACCTCTTCGGCGACATCATCACCGACCTCGCCGCGGCCGTCTCCGGCGGCATCGGCGTCGCGGCGAGCGGCAACATCAACCCCTCCCGCGAGTTCCCCTCGATGTTCGAGCCGGTCCACGGTTCGGCGCCCGACATCGCGGGCCAGGGCAAGGCCGACCCCACCGCCACCGTCCTGTCCGTCGCCCTGCTGCTGCGCCACCTGGGCTACGAGGCCGAGGCCGCGCGTGTCGAGGAGGCCGTCACCGCCGACCTCACCGAGCGCCAGGGCAAGCCAGCCCGCTCCACCTCGGAGATCGGCGACGCACTGGCCGTACGAGTAGCCGGCTGACCCGAGCCACTCGAAGCACGACTTCGAAGCCGCCGGGTCGCACACGCACCCGGCGGCTTCCCCATGCCTGCCACCGGGTGCCACCATCAACCCCGGGTCCGCTTTCACCCCGATTCCTTCCGCTCAGGCCCCCCGCGCGATAATCGAACGCGAAGCCGCGGTATGAGGGAATGCTCGGACGTCCTACGACAGGGGTGTGAGCGCGGCCACTACTACAACCGGTGAAGGACTACCACTCATGACGACGCCCACGATCGAGCTCAAGCCGTCCGCGCACCCGACCGGCGCCGCCGAGCGCGAGGCGATCCTGGCCAGCCCCGGATTCGGCCGCCACTTCACCGACCACATGGTGACGATCAAGTGGACCGAGGGCCGCGGCTGGCACGACGGTCAGCTCGTTCCGTACGCGCCGATCCCCCTCGACCCGGCGACCAACGTCCTGCACTACGCGCAGGAGATCTTCGAGGGCCTGAAGGCCTACCGCCGCCCCGACGGCTCGGTGGCCACCTTCCGTCCCGACCAGAACGCCAAGCGCTTCCAGCGGTCGGCCCGCCGGCTCGCGATGCCCGAGCTGCCGGTGGAGACCTTCATCGAGGCCTGTGACGCGCTGGTCCGGCAGGACCGGGACTGGGTGCCGGCGCACGGCGGTGAGGAGTCCCTCTACCTGCGGCCCTTCATGATCGCCACCGAGGTCGGCCTGGGCGTCAAGCCGGCCAACGAGTACCTGTTCCTGGTCATCGCCTCCCCGGCCGGCGCCTACTTCCCCGGTGGCGTCAAGCCGGTCTCCATCTGGGCCTCCGAGGACCGGGTCCGCGCCGTCCCGGGCGGCATGGGTGACGCCAAGACCGGCGGCAACTACGCGGCCTCCCTGCTCGCCCAGGCCGAGGCCGCGGCCCAGGGCTGCGACCAGGTCTGCTACCTCGACGCGGTCGAGCACAAGTGGGTCGAGGAACTCGGCGGCATGAACCTGTACTTCGTGTACGGCGACAAGATCGTCACCCCGACCCTGTCCGGCTCCATCCTGGAGGGCGTCACCCGCGACAGCCTCCTGACCGTCGCCCGTGACCTCGGCTACGAGTCCGAGGAGGCCCGGGTCTCCATCGAGCAGTGGCAGCGCGACTCGGAGAACGGCACCCTCACCGAGGTCTTCGCCTGCGGCACGGCCGCCGTGATCACCCCGGTCGGCACGGTCAAGCGGGCCGGCGCCGAGTGGCAGCAGTCGGGCGGCGAGCCCGGCGAGGTCACCCTCCGGCTCCGCGAGGCGCTCCTCGACATCCAGCGCGGCAAGACGGAGGACAAGCACGGCTGGATGCACCAGCTCGGCTGACCGGCGGCACCCGCCGAAGCGCACCGGACGCCCCTCGACCCACACGGGTCAGAGGGGCGTTCTGCTGTCGGAATTCGGCGCGCGACAACGCAAAAAATTGCGCGACTTGCGTTTCCTTGCGATGTGTTCCGCTCTCTGTGCCGAGCAGTGAACGCTTCTGGTGAAATTTGTGGGATGCGCGGCGGTAGACGGTCACCTATCGCTCTGCAATATTTCGATGAAACAACGCAATATTGCGACGAGCGCCACTCCGTCAGGAACGAGCCGCCCTCGCCGCCCGCCGGCGCGCGAGCCTCCGCAGGAAGTGACCCCGCATGACTCGACACGTACCGAGATCCTGGAGACGGCGCGCGGCCACCGCCGTACTCGCCTCCGCCGTCATGTTCCTGGGCCTGCCCGCCGTCGGCGCGCACGCGGCCGGCGGCCCCGACGCCGCCGCGACCGCCGCGACCACGGCGGGCAGCGTCCGTGGCGGCCACGCGGCCGCCCACGTCACCGACGGCGACACCGACACCTACTGGCAGGCCGGGAAGAAGTCGGCCCAGTGGGTCCAGACCGACCTCGGACGGACCGCGCGCGTCCGCGAGGTCGTGCTGCGCCTGCCCGAGCACTGGGAGACCCGCACGCAGACGCTGGCCCTCCAGGGCAGCGCCGACGGCAAGAGCTTCACCACCCTCCGGCCGTCCGCGCGGTACGTCTTCGGCCCGGCCGACGACAACACGGTGAAGGTCTCCTTCCCCGCGACCCTCGCCCGGTACGTACGGGCCGACTTCAGCGCCAACTCGGTCGCCGGCACCGCGCAACTGGCCGAGATGCAGGTCCTCACGAGCGCCGCCTCGACCCCGAACCTCGCGCTCGGCAGGACCTTCAGCGAGAGCGGGCACGCCGACGTCTACGGCGCGGCCAACGCCGGCGACGGCAACCGGGCCACCTACTGGGAGAGCACCAACAACGCCTTCCCGCAGTGGCTCCAGGTCGACCTCGGCTCCTCGGTCAAGGTCAACCAGGTGACACTGCGGCTGCCCGCCGGCTGGCCGAGCCGCAGCCAGACCTTCAAGGTGCAGGGCTCGGCCGACAACCAGAACTTCACCGACATCACGGCGTCGAAGGCGTACACCTTCGACAGCTCGAACGACCAGTCGACGACCATCGCCTTCGACACGACCACCACGCGGTACGTGCGGGTGCTGTTCACCGCCAACAGCGGCTGGCCCGCCGGACAGGCGTCCGAGCTGGAGGTCTACGGCCCGGCCACCGGCGACACCCAGGCACCCACCGCGCCGTCCGGCCTCGGCTACACCGAGCCGGCCACCGGGCAGATCAGGCTGACCTGGAACGCGGCCACCGACGACACGGGCGTGACCGGGTACGACGTCTACGCCAACGGCCAGTTGCGGGCGAGCGTCGCCGGGAACGTCCTGACCTACACCGACACCCAGCCGGCCGGCAGCGACATCACGTACGTCGTGCGGGCCAGGGACGCCGCGGGCAACGTCTCCGCCGACAGCAACAGCGTCACCCGCAAGGGCTCGGGCGGCGACACCCAGGCCCCCACGGCGCCCGGCAGCCTCGCCTACACGCAGTCCGGCAGCGACGTGAAGCTCACCTGGCAGGCGTCCAGCGACAACGTCAAGGTCACCGGCTACGACGTCTACGCGAACGACCAGCTCGTCAGGACCGTGGCGGGCGACGTGACGACGTACACCGACACCCCGTCGGCGACGGCCACTGTCACCTACTACGTGAAGGCGAAGGACGCCGCGGGGAACGTGTCGGTGGCGAGCAACAGCGTCACCCGGCCCGGCTCCGGCACCGGATCCGACCTCGCCCAGGGCAAGCCCGTAGAGGCCTCCTCCTACACGTTCACCTATGTCGCCGCGAACGCGAACGACGGACAGATCGGCACCTACTGGGAGAGCGCGGGCGGCGCCTACCCGGCCACCCTCACCACCAGGCTGGGCGCCGACGCGGACCTCGGCCAGGTCGTCGTCAAGCTCAACCCGGACCCCGCCTGGTCCACCCGCACCCAGAACATCCAGGTGCTCGGACGCGACCAGGACGCCACCGCGTTCACGAGCCTCGTCGCGGCGAAGGACTACACGTTCAACCCGGCCACCGGCAACACGGTGACCATCCCGGTCTCCGGCGCCGCCGCCGACATCCAGCTGAGGTTCACCTCCAACACCGGCGCGCCCGGTGCCCAGGTCGGCGAGGTCCAGGTGATCGGCACCCCGGCCGCCAACCCGGACCTCAAGGTCACCGGCATCACCAACTCGCCCGCCGCGCCCGTCGAGTCGGACGCCGTCAGCCTCTCCGCGACCGTCGTCAACAGCGGCAGCAAGGCCGCCAAGGCCACCGGCCTGAACTTCACGCTGGGCGGCACCAAGGCCGCCACGGCCGACGTCCCGGCCCTCGCGGCCGGCCAGTCGACGACGGTCACCGCGAGCATCGGCACCCGCGACGCGGGCAGCTACCCGGTCGGCGCCCAGGTGGACCCGTCGAACAAGGTCGTCGAGCAGAACGAGGGGAACAACACCTTCACCCGCTCCGACGCCCTGGTCGTCAAGCCCGTCTCCAGCTCCGACCTGGTCGCCGCACCGGTGGCCTGGACGCCCTCCAGCGCCTCGGCCGGTGACCCGGTGCAGTTCACCGTCGCCCTCAAGAACCAGGGGACGGTGGCCTCGGCGTCCGGCAGCCACGGCGTCACGCTCACGGTCCAGGACGCGAACGGCGCCACCGTCAGGACCCTCACCGGCTCCTACACCGGCACCATCGCCGCCGGGCAGACGACCGCACCGGTCGCCCTCGGCTCCTGGACGGCGGTCAACGGCAAGTACACGGTCAGGACGGTCATCGCCGACGACGCCAACGAACTGCCGGTCAAACGCACCAACAACACCAGCACCCAGCCCCTGTTCGTGGGCCGCGGCGCCGACATGCCGTACGACATGTACGAGGCCGAGGACGGCACGGTCGGCGGCGGCGCCAAGGTCGTCGGCCCCAACCGCACCATCGGCGACCCCGCGGGTGAGGCGAGCGGCCGCAAGGCGGTCACCCTCGACGCCACCGGCCAGTACGTCGAGTGGACCACCCGCGCGGCGACCAACACCCTGGTCACCCGCTTCGCGATCCCCGACGGCACCGACGCCACCCTCGACGTCTACGTGGACGGCCAGTTCCTCAAGACGATCGACCTCACCTCGAAGTACGCCTGGCTGTACGGCAACGAGACCTCACCCGGCGACTCGCCCGGTGCCGGTGCCCCGCGCCACATCTACGACGAGGCGAACCTGCTGCTCGGCAGGACCGTCCCGGCCGGCTCGAAGATCCGCCTCCAGAAGGACGCGGCGAACACCGCCGCCTACTACGCCATCGACTTCGTCAACACCGAACAGGCGACCGCGGACCCCAACCCCGACCCGGCCGCCTACACCGTCCCGGCCGGCTTCACCCAGCAGGACGTCCAGAACGCCCTCGACAAGGTCCGCATGGACACCACCGGCAAGCTGGTCGGCGTCTACCTGCCCACCGGCGACTACGAGACGTCGAGCAAGTTCCAGGTCTACGGCAAGGCGGTCAAGGTCGTCGGAGCCGGGCCCTGGTTCACCCGCTTCCACGCCCCCGCCTCGCAGGAGAACACCGACATCGGCTTCCGGGCCGAGGCCACGGCCAACGGCTCGACGTTCGCCGGGTTCGCCTACTTCGGCAACTACACGTCCCGGATCGACGGCCCCGGCAAGGTGTTCGACTTCTCCAACGTCTCGAACATCACCATCGACGACATCTGGGCCGAGCACATGGTGTGCCTGTACTGGGGCGCCAACACCGACAACATGACCATCTCGAACTCCCGCATCCGGGACACGTTCGCCGACGGCGTCAACATGACGAACGGCTCCACGGACAACCACGTGGTCAACAACGACGCCCGTGCCACGGGCGACGACAGCTTCGCCCTCTTCTCGGCCATCGACGCGGGCGGCGCCGACGAGAAGAACAACCTCTACGAGAACCTGACCTCCACCCTCACCTGGCGGGCGGCAGGCATCGCCGTCTACGGCGGCTACGACAACACCTTCCGTAACATCCGGGTCGCCGACACCCTCGTCTACTCCGGCATCACGATCTCCTCGCTGGACTTCGGCTACCCGATGAACGGCTTCGGCACCGGTCCCACGACGATCGAGAACGTCTCGCTGGACCGGACGGGCGGCCACTTCTGGGGCTCCCAGGTGTTCCCCGCGATCTGGGCCTTCTCCGCCTCCAAGGTCTTCCAGGGGGTCCGCGTCAACGACGTCGACATCGACGACTCCACCTACGGAGGCGTCATGTTCCAGACCAACTACGTAGGAGGACAGCCCCAGTTCCCGGTGAAGGACACGATCTTCACCGACATCTCCATCACCGGCTCCAGGAAGAGCGGGGACGCCTTCGACGCCAAGTCCGGATTCGGCATCTGGGCCAACGAGCTGCCGGAACCCGGCCAGGGCCCCGCCGTCGGTGAGGCCACCTTCCGCAACCTGCGGATGAGCGGCAACGCCCAGGACATCAGGAACACCACCAGCACGTTCAAGATAAACATCGAGTAGTCGCACCACCACGCGTATCCCCTCTCCCGTACGGGTATCTCCTGATTCCACGGGGGAGGGGAGACGCGTGAGCGGACGATCGCCGATGCCACGGCTGCGCTGGCTGATGCGCACGCTGCGCACCCCGCGCCGGCCGCAGAGCCTCACCGTGCTCGCGCTGCTCGCCGCGGTCGCCGGCCTGCTGCTGTGGCGGGCCTCGACCATGGACAGCTACGGGCAGAACCTCGCCCTCAACCTCGGTACGGACCTGGTCGGCGTGGTCGTCACGGTGTTCGTCATCGGCCCGCTGATATCCCGGGCCCAGGAGGGCCGGGTCCGCGAGCACACCCGCCTGGACTACGAGTGGTTCGCCGCCCAGGTGCACGGCTCGACGTCCAACGTGAAGGTCCTCGACACCTTCTCCAACCTGTTCGGACCACAGTTCTCCGAACGGCTCTTCCGCGGCGTCAGGTCCGCCACCGCGACCGGTGCCCGCGTCCAGATCCTGCTGCTCGACCCCGACTCCCTCGCGGTCATCCTGCGCGGCCGGGAACTCGGCGAGCAGAGCGCCGACATCCGCCGTGACATCATGCGCAACCTGCGCACCCTGGACGAGTTCGCCCGCCGCCTCGACACCGCCTCCCGGGCGCTGCTGGAGGTACGGCTCTGCTCGACCTCACCCGGCGTCACCCTCTACCGCTGGGACGAGCGCTGCCTGGTTTCCTTCCTCACCGTCGGCCGGCTCTCCGGCGAGGGGGTGCAGCTGGAGGTCGCGGTCCGCTCCCCGCTCGGCACCTTCGTGGAGCAGCGCTTCGACGAACTGTGGCAGCAGGGCAAGCCGATGGAACGGTTCACCCACCTCCCCGTCACCCTGGTCGACGCCACGGACGGACGGCGGGAGTTCACCTGCCGCTTCGTCTTCGTCGAGGACGCCCTGTACGTCGCCGCGCCCGACCTCGTCACCTACCTGGCCCGCCGCCGGCTCGACCAGCTCAGCGCGTACAGCGCCGCGCTGAGCGGGACCGGGGCGCACGAGGTCGTGGTCGTGGACGACGAGAGCGAACTGCATCGGCGGCTCATCCACGACTTCGGGGAGAAGTACGATGCGCGGGCGGCCGCCTTCGTGGAGTTGCGGCCCACTTCGGTCCTGGTCACGGAATAGAGGGCCCCAGCACACGATGAGCTCAGCGCACCACCCCCGGTTCCGCGCCTTCACGCCCCGTGACCTAGACGGTCTGCTGCGGCGCATCCCCCTGACGGACGATCAGCGGCTCGCGCTCCGGGCGGTCTCCGCGGTCCTGCCGTTCCGTACGAACGCGTATGTCGTCGACGAACTGATCGACTGGTCGGCCGTGCCCGAGGACCCCGTCTTCCGGCTGACCTTCCCGCAGGCCGGGATGCTGCCCGCGCCCGACGTCCGCCGGATGGCCGACCTGCTGGGCGCGGACGCGCCCCGGGCGGAGATCCAGCGCGCCGCCCACGAGATCCGGATGCGGCTCAACCCGCACCCCTCGGGGCAGCTCGACGCCAACGTCCCCGTGCACGAGGGCCGCCGCCTCACCGGGCTCCAGCACAAGTACCCGGAGACGGTGCTGGTCTTCCCGCGCCAGGGGCAGACCTGCCACGCCTACTGCACGTACTGCTTCCGCTGGCCGCAGTTCGTCGGCGAGACGGACCTGCGGATCGCCACCGACGACATCGCCGCCACGACCGGCTATCTGCGCGCCCACCCCGAGGTGTCCAGCGTGCTGATCACGGGCGGTGACCCGCTGGTGATGAGCACCGAGGTGCTGCGCCGCTATGTCGAACCCCTGCTGGAGATCGGCACGATCCGCTCGGTCCGGCTCGGCACCAAGTCCCTTGCCTTCTGGCCGTACCGTTTCACCACCGACCGCGACGCCGACGACCTGCTGCGCCTCTTCGAACAGGTGGTGGCGAGCGGCCGGCACCTGGCGCTGATGGCCCACTTCACGCACCCGCAGGAGCTGCGTCCGCCGGTGGTGGCCGAGGCGATGCGCCGGGTCCGGGACACCGGGGCCGTGATCCGCTGCCAGGGCCCGCTGGTCGCCGGGATCAACGACAGCGCGGACGCCTGGGCCGAGCTGTGGGAGCGCACGACCACGCTGGGCGCGGTGCCGTACTACCAGTTCGTGGAGCGGGACACCGGCCCGCAGGGCTGGTTCGGGGTCCCGCTGGCGCGCGGCCACGCCGTCTTCCGCGACGCCTACGCCCGGGTCTCCGGCCTCGCCCGCACGGTCCGCGGCCCGGTGATGTCGGCGATGCCCGGCAAGGTCTGCGTGGACGGGGTCGCCGAGATCGCCGGCGAGAAGGTCTTCGCGCTGCATCTGATCCAGGCCCGCGACCCGTCCCTGGTGGGCCGCCCCTTCTTCGCCGCGTACGACGAGCAGGCGACCTGGTTCACCGACCTCAAACCGGCGTTCGGCTCGACCCGGTTCCTGCCGGGACTGGAGCCGGGGTGACCGGCACCGTGGGCCGGCCGGCCGTGAGCGCCAGGTAGACGAGGCCGCCGGTCAGGGCCGGATTGCACTGCGCTTAGAACGGCATTCTATGTGAGTCATGACGCGGTGGGCGTGAACCCTTTCCTTCATGGAATTCGTTGATTAGAGTGACGTTCCAAGTGAAGGGAACGAGATGCGGCTGACCCCCACCGAACGCGACCGGCTGCTGCTCTTCGGAGCCGCCGAGCTGGCCCGTGCCCGCCGCGCGCGGGGCCTCAGGCTCAACGTGCCGGAGGCCACCGCGCTGATCGCGGACACCGTCTGCGAGGCCGCCCGCGACGGCAGGCGGCTCGCCGAGGCCGTCGAGGCGGCCCGCGCCGTCCTCGGCCCGGCCGACGTGCTGCCCGGCGTCGCCGACGTGGTCACCGAGGTGCATGTCGAGGCGGTCTTCGACGACGGGTCGCGGCTCGCGATCGTCACCGACCCGATCGGCGGCGGGGGACTGGGGGAGGACGCCCCCGGCGCCCTGCTGCCCGGCCCCGAGCACGCCGACCCGGAGGCGGCGGTCCGGCTCACCGTGACCAACACCGCCACCGTCCCGGTCTCCGTCACCTCCCACTTCCACTTCTTCGAGGCCAACCCGCGTCTCGACTTCGACCGCGCCGCCGCCTACGGACTGCGCCTCGCCGTCCCCGCCGGCTCCTCCGTGCGGTTCGGGCCGGGGGAGTCGCAGGAGGTCGGTCTCCTGCCGATCGGCGGCGCCCGGGTCGCCATCGGCTTCGCCGGGCTGGTCGACGGGCCGCTGGACGCGCCCGGCGCCCGCGAGGAGGCCCTGCGCCGCGCCGCCGCCTGCGGCTACCTGGGCGTGCCCCGCGGGGAGGCCGGCCGATGAGCCGCCCCGGAGGCCACCCCGCCGAGGCCCGCCGCCTCACCCCGCACGAGTACGCCGCCACCCACGGCCCCCGCGCCGGCGACCGGGTCCGGCTCGGCGACTCGGGGCTCGTGATCCGCGTCGAGGACGACTCCCAGCGCTACGGCGACGAGTTCCTCGCCGGGTTCGGCAAGACCGCCCGCGACGGACTGCATCTGAAGGCCGCCGCCGTCCGCGAGACCTGCGACGTCGTCATCAGCAACGTGGTCGTGATCGACGCCGTGCTCGGCATCCGCAAGGTGTCCATCGGCATCCGCGAGGGGCGGATCTGCTCCATCGGCCGGGCCGGCAACCCCGACACCCTCGACGGGGTGGAGGTCGTGGTGGGCACCGGGACGTCGATCGTGTCCGGCGAGGGGCTGATCGCCACCGCCGGCGCCGTCGACACCCACGTCCACCTGCTGTCGCCGCGCATCATGGAGGCCTCCCTCGCCTCCGGCGTGACCACGGTCATCGGGCAGGAGTTCGGCCCGGTGTGGGGGGTGGGCGTCAACTCGCCCTGGGCGCTGAAGCACGCGTTCGGCGCCTTCGACGCCTGGCCGGTCAACATCGGTTTCCTGGGCCGGGGGTCGTCCTCGCACCGGGCACCGCTGGTGGAGGCGCTGGCGGAGGGCGGTGCCTCCGGCTTCAAGGTGCACGAGGACATGGGCGCCCACACCCGGGCGCTGGACACCGCCCTGCGGGTCGCCGAGGAACACGACGTCCAGGTCGCCCTGCACAGCGACGGCCTCAACGAGTGCCTGTCCGTGGAGGACACCCTCCGGGTCCTCGAGGGCCGCACCATCCACGCCTTCCACATCGAGGGCTGCGGCGGCGGACACGTGCCGAACGTCCTGAAAATGGCCGGTGTCCCCAACGTCATCGGCTCCTCCACCAACCCCACCCTGCCCTTCGGCCGGGACGCGGTCGCCGAGCACTACGGGATGATCGTCTCCGTCCACGACCTGAAGACCGACCTGCCCGGCGACGCCGCCATGGCCCGGGACCGGATCCGGGCCGGCACCATGGGCGCCGAGGACGTCCTGCACGACTTGGGCGCGATCGGCATCACCTCGTCGGACGCCCAGGGCATGGGCCGGGCCGGCGAGACCGTCCGCCGCACCTTCGCCATGGCCGGGAAGATGAAGGCCGAGCTGGGCGCCCCGGACGACGGGCACGACAACGAGCGCGTGCTGCGCTACATGGCCAAGCTGACCATCAACCCGGCCATCGCGCACGGCCTCGCACACGAGGTCGGCTCGATCGAGGTCGGCAAGCTCGCCGACATCGTGCTCTGGTCGCCTGAGTACTTCGGCGCCAAGCCGCAGCTCGTGCTCAAGTCCGGCTTCCCGGCGTACGGCGTGACCGGCGACCCGAACGCGGCCACCGACACCTGCGAACCCCTCGTCCTGGGACCGCAGTTCGGGGCCCACGGGGCGACCCCCGCCGACATCTCGGTGGCGTTCGTCGCCCAGGCGGCACTCGACCAGGGCCACGACACCATGCCCACCCGCCGCCGCCGGGTCGCCGTCCGCGGCACCCGTGGCATCGGCCCGGCCGACCTGCGGCTCAACTCCCGTACCGGAGCGGTCGACGTTGACCAGCGCACCGGTCTGGTCACCCTCGACGGCGAGCCGATCCGCTCGCAGCCCGCCGACTCCGTCTCCCTCAGCCGGCTCTACTTCCTGTAAAAGTCACCTTCTGTGAGGACCCCCATGAACAAGGCAGCCTCCGACGGCTTCCGGATGCCCGCCGAGTGGGCCCCGCACGAGCGCACCTGGATGGCGTGGCCGGGCCCCAACCCCACCTTCGACGACCCGGACGACCTGCGGCTGTCCAGGATGGCCTGGGCCTCGGTGGCCCGGGCCGTGCTCCGCTTCGAGCCGGTGACCGTCGTCTGCGGCCCCGGTCAGTCGGCCGAGGCGCAGGCACTGCTCGGGCCGGGCGTCGACACCGTCGAGCGTGACCTCGACGACGCCTGGATGCGGGACATCGGCCCCACCTTCCTCACCGACGGGCGGCAACTCGCCGCGGTGGACTGGACGTTCAACGGCTGGGGCGCCCAGCACTGGGCGCGCTGGGAGCACGACGCGAAGATCGCCGCCCATGTCGCGGACCTCGCGGGCGCGAAGACGTACGCCTCGAAGCTGGTGAACGAGGGCGGCGCGATCCACGTCGACGGCGAGGGGACCGTCCTGCTGACGGAGACCGTGCAGCTCGGCCCCGAGCGCAACCCGGACTGGACCCGCGAGGAGGTCGAGGCCGAGATCCACGGCATGCTCGGCACCCGCAAGGCGATCTGGCTGCCCCGCGGCCTCACCGGCGACTATCCCCCGCACGGCTTCGGCACCCTCGGGCACGTCGACATCGTCGCCGCCTTCGCCCGTCCCGGCGTCGTGGTCGCGCACCACCAGCCGGACCCGGCCCACCCCGACCACGAGGTCACCCGGGAGGTCATCGGTCTGCTCCGGTCCGGGACCGACGCCCGCGGCCGCGCCCTGGAGGTCGTCGAGGTGCCCGCGCCGACCGTCCTGGAGGCCGACGGGCACTGGGCCGACTACTCCTACATCAACCACTACCTCTGCAACGGCGGGGTCGTGCTCTGCGGCTTCGACGACCCGCGCGACGAGACCGCCGCCGGGATCTTCCGCCGTCTCTTCCCCGAACGGACCGTGACCCTGGTGGACGCCCGTACGATCTTCGCAGGCGGTGGCGGTATCCACTGCATCACCCAGCAGCAGCCGAGGATCTAGGAGCGGAGCGGAACATGGCCGGTGCGCGCAGGAACGCCCCGCCCCGCGAGGACGTGCTCGCCGCCGCCATGACCATGATCGCCGACCGCGGCCTGGAGAAGCTCACCATGGCCGCCCTCGGCCGCGAGGTCGGCATGAGCAGCGGCCACCTGCTCTACTACTTCCACTCCAAGGACGAACTCCTGCTCCAGACCCTGGAGTGGAGCGAGGGCCGGCTGGGCGCCGAGCGCGGCCGGCTGCTCACCGGCCGCGGCACCGCCCGCGAGCGCCTGGACGCGTACGTCGACCTGTACGTGCCCGACGGGCACCACGACCCGCACTGGACGCTCTGGCTGGAGGTCTGGAACCGCTCGCAGAACGCCGGGGAGGCCGCCCGCGACCGGCAGGCCGCCATCGAGGGTGCCTGGCACCGCGACCTGGTCGCGCTGCTCGCGGAGGGCGTCTCCAGGGGCGAGTTCCGCCCGGTCGACCCGGACCGCTGCGCCGCCCGCCTGCGCGCCCTGCTCGACGGCTTCTCCATCCATGTGGCGATCGGCCTGCGCGGCACCGACCGGGCGCAGGTTCTCGGTCATGTCCGCGAGTTCCTGGAAGCCGATCTCGTGCGACACCCGGTGTGACGACCGCATCCTGAGACGGTGGGTGAGCCGGGGGCGGGGCTGTGCCAGACTGCCTCCGTGCTCTCGTTCGCCATGATTATTGGCAGCAGGCGCGCCGGTCCGCAGTGACCACCACGTACGACCAGGTACGGGTGGCCATCGTCGTCCTCGACCCGCGCGCAGACCTCTCGCACCCGCGAGGGGTTTTTTCGTTTTCCGGCCCACCTTCAGCCGGGAGACAGGCGCGAGGGACCATGGAGGCACGGTGGAGCCGGTCATTCCGGTACGACCGAGATTCGACATCAGGAGCCTTGAGACCATGACCGAGACGGAAACCAACGAGCTGGACGACTCGTTCCACGTCTTCGACACCACGCTGCGCGACGGCGCGCAGCGCGAGGGCATCAACCTCACCGTCGCGGACAAGCTGGCCATCGCCCGGCACCTGGACGACTTCGGCGTGGGCTTCATCGAGGGCGGCTGGCCGGGCGCCAATCCCCGGGACACCGAGTTCTTCGCCCGCGCCCAGCAGGAGATCGACTTCCGGCACGCCCAGCTGGTCGCCTTCGGCGCCACCCGCCGGGCCGGCGCCAAGGCGGCGGAGGACCCCCAGGTCAAGGCCCTGCTGGAATCCGGCGCCCCGGTGATCACGCTGGTCGCCAAGTCCCACGACCGGCATGTCGAACTGGCCCTGCGCACCACCCTCGACGAGAACCTGGAGATGGTCCGCGACACCGTCTCCTTCCTCAAGGACCAGGGCCGCCGGGTCTTCGTCGACTGCGAGCACTTCTTCGACGGCTACCGCGCCAACCCCGAGTACGCGAAGGCCGTCGTACGGGCCGCCTCGGACGCGGGCGCCGACGTCGTCATCCTCTGTGACACCAACGGCGGCATGCTGCCCGCCCAGGTCAACGCCGTCGTGTCCACCGTCCTCGCGGACACCGGCGCCCGGCTCGGCATCCACGCCCAGGACGACACCGGCTGCGCGGTCGCCAACACCCTCGCCGCCGTCGACGCGGGCGCCACCCACGTCCAGTGCACCGCGAACGGCTACGGCGAGCGGGTCGGCAACGCCAACCTGTTCCCGGTGGTCGCCGCCCTGGAGCTGAAGTACGGCAAGAAGGTGCTGCCCGACGGGCGGCTGCGCGAGATGACCCGCATCTCGCACGCCATCGCCGAGGTCGTCAACCTCACGCCCTCCACCCACCAGCCGTACGTCGGGGTCTCCGCCTTCGCCCACAAGGCCGGCCTGCACGCCTCCGCCATCAAGGTCGACCCCGACCTCTATCAGCACACCGACCCCGCCCTCGTCGGCAACACCATGCGCATGCTGGTCTCCGACATGGCGGGCCGCGCCTCCATCGAGCTCAAGGGCAAGGAACTGGGCGTCGACCTCGGCGGCGACCGGGAACTGGTCGGCCGGGTGGTGGAGCGCGTCAAGGAACGCGAGCTCAAGGGCTACACCTACGAGGCGGCCGACGCCTCCTTCGAACTCCTGCTGCGCGCCGAGGTCGAGGGCAAACCCCGCTCCTACTTCCGCGTCGAGTCCTGGCGTGCCATCGTCGAGGACCGCCCCGACGGCACCCACGCCAACGAGGCCACGGTCAAGCTCTGGGCCAAGAGCGAGCGCATCGTCGCCACGGCGGAGGGCAACGGCCCGGTCAACGCCCTCGACCGGGCCCTGCGGGTGGCCCTGGAGAAGATCTACCCGCAGCTCGCCAAGCTCGACCTGGTCGACTACAAGGTCCGCATCCTGGAGGGCAAGCACGGCACCGAGTCCATCACCCGGGTCCTGATCTCCACCTCCGACGGCAGCGGCGAATGGTCCACGGTCGGCGTCGCGGAGAACGTGATCGCCGCGTCCTGGCAGGCCCTGGAGGACGCCTACACCTACGGCCTGCTGCGGGCCGGCGTCGAGCCCGCCGAGTAGGCCGTCCGGTTCAGCACGAGTCCTCGGCGAGTCTCTCGAACTCGCCGAGGCCCATCACCCGGCCGTCGGCCCAGACCTGACCGGCCCCCAGCTTCGCCAGGTCGGCCGTCCGGAACGTCAGCGTGGTGGTGTACTCGTAGTCGGACTCGCCTTTCATGAAGCCGAGTTGATAGGTGTACCCGGCCACCGCGTGCTGGGTCCCGGTGTGCCGGGCGTGCCAGTCGGCGGGCGGATCGAAGAGCGGGAAGCTCGCCCTGCCGGGCCGCAGGGTCTTCTCGACCCGCCAGCCGGACAGGTTGCGCCCGGAGCCGTCCCGGGCCCGGGTGCCGCTGAGGGAAAGACCCTGCACCCGGTCGTCGCCGCACGGCCGGACCAGCGCGTGCGGCCTGCCGTCCAGGCCCACCCGTACTGCGGCCAGCGGCGCCGCCACGGACTCGCACCCGGTCAGCAGCACCGCGGCGGCCGTGACCAGCACGGCCGCCGCCCCCGTCGTACCCCTCATGGTGCTCCTACGGCACTACTGCAGATGCCACTTCTGGTTGGCGGCCCCCGTGCACGACCAGATCTGCGCCCGCGCGCCGTTCGCCGACGAGTTGTCCGTGACGTCGAGGCACTTGTTCGCCGCCGTGTTCACGACATCACCGGTCGAGGAGTTGTACGACCACTGTTGCGCACCGGTTCCGTTGCAGTCGTACAACTGCACCTTCGCCCCGTCCGCCGTCGAGGCCGAGGTCACGTCGAGGCACTTGCCGAGCGCCCGGACCGAGCCGTCGGACTGCACGGTCCACTGCTGGGCGGTGGAGCCGTTGCAGTCGTAGAGCTGGACGGCGGTGCCGTTCGCGGCCGAACCGCCCGCCACGTCCAGGCACTTGCCCGCCAGCCCCACGAAGGCGCCGGTCTGGCTGCCGCCGCCCGACTGGGTGCCGGACCAGGTGAAGGTCGCCGACGTCTTGCCGGGGAGCGAGTAGGTGGCGTGCTGGGAGCCCCAGTTGATGGTGACGGTCTTGGCGGAGGACGCGTCGTTGTAGGCGATCAGGGCCTTCGAGCCGTCCGGGTTGCGCCAGGCCACGTTCGGCACGGCGGTGGACGCCGTGGAGGCGATCCGCTGCGCGCCGGGCCGGACGAACTTCGTCAGCTGGCCCATCGTGTAGTACTCGACGGTGTAGTCGACGGTCCCGCTCGCGCCGTCCCCGTTGTGCACGGTGATCAGGCCGGTGCAGGTGCCGCAACCGCCGTTGTGCGGGCCCATGTTCTGGTCCACGGCCAGCGACCACTTGGTCACCGACTTCGCCCAGTTGCGGGTGTAGTCGATGATGTTGTTCATGTCCTCGCGCTGCTGGTTGGCGACCCAGGTGCCGCCGGAGTGCTCGGTGCCGAACGCGTCCAGGTTCGGGTACTGGTTGTGGACGGTGGTCTGCTTGGAGACCCCGCTGATGTCGCTGTAGCCGTGCCAGGCGATCCCGCCGAAGTTGGGGTGGTTGCGGATGGTCGCGTCGTCCACGGACGCGGCCGCGTAGGAGTCGTAGACGTCCCAGTTCCAGTCGTGCGCCAGGACCTTGGTGGACAGGCCGGCCGACTGGAGCTGCGGCAGCAGGTCGTTCTTGAGGAAGTACTGGAGCCCCGAGGCGTTCCAGCTCATCGACGGATAGCCGGAACAGCAGGTCGGCTCGTTCTGCGGGGTCACGTAGGAGACGTTGACGCCCTGGTTCTTGTACGCCTGGAGGTACTTCACGAAGTAGGCGGCGTAGGCCGCGTAGTCCTCGGACTTCAGCCAGCCCCCGTTGAGCGAGCCGCTGTCCTTCATCCACGCCGGTGCCGTCCATGGCGAGGCCATGACAGTCAGGGAGGGGTTCAGCTGGAGCGCCTGCTTGGTCAGCGGCACGACGTCGGCGAGGTCGTGCGAGATGGAGAAGCTGTTCAGGTTCGGGTCGGTCTGCCCGGCGGGTACGTCGTCGTACGTGTACCCGTACCGGGCCAGGTCCGAGGCGCCCATCGGATTGCGCAGGAACGACAGTCCGATGCCGTCCGTGGGGGAGAACAGCTTCTTCATGGTCGCGTCCCGGGTGGCCTGGGACAGCGCCCCGCTGCTGTTCATCAGCCAGGCCGCGGTGTCCGTGAACGAGGCGCCGCCGCCGGTGAAGGTCTGGTAGCGGGTGTTCTCGTCGACGGTGATGTTCTCGCCGCCGCCGCCGGTCCCGGAGGAGAAGGCGAACGGCGTCTGGGCCTGGAGGCCGCGCGTGACATGGCGTCCCGCGGAGTCGTCGGTGGTGGTGAGGTACGCGGTGACCTGCTCGCCGGCCGCGTGCGCCGGCGGTACGACGGCACTGAACCCGGCCGCGGTGAGCAGCCCGGCGAGGAGCAGCCGGAGGGTGCGGGGGGTGCTTCTCGTCGGCACGTGGGGGGTGCTTCTCATCGACACATCGCCCTTCCTGACGGGACGTCTTGACGGGTGTGCGAGCCGTTAGTTAACTCACGTCGTGATCTAAGCCATGAGTGAACTGTGGGAGCCCCGAGTGAACCAGAGAGCCGAGGGAAGGTCCATGCCAAGAGCCGCCCTGCTCGTCTCCACCGCCCTACTCGCAGCCCTGATCCCCCTGTCCGCCGCCAGCGCCGCCGACGACCCCGCGCCCACCCCCGTCGACCGCTTCGAGGGCGAGGTCCCCTTCGCCTCCCAGCCCGCCGACGGCATCTTCACCTGGGGCGGCGACAGCGACGACCCGCCCGCCCTGCGGTTCGCCGACCGCGCCGACGCCCCCGAGGGCGCCAAGGTGCTCGCCGGGACCTATGACATCAGCGGCTACGGCGGCTTCTCCCACGACTTCGCCGCCACCGAGCCCGCTCACGACTGGTCCGCCCACAAGGGCATCCGCTTCTGGTGGGACGGCCAGGACAACGGCAAGAAGACCGCGTTCGAGATCAAGGACGGCGGGGCCAACGGCGAGGCCTCGGAGCTGTGGACGACGTCCTTCACCGACGACTTCTCYGGCTGGAAGCAGATCGAGATCCCGTTCACCGACTTCGTCTACCGCACCGACTACCAGCCGGTCGGCGGCATCGACCACGTCCTCGGCCTCACCCAGATGTGGGGCTACGCGGTCACCCTCCCCGTCGGGGTCAAGGGTCAGTTCGCCATGGACGACGTGGAGCTGTACGGCAAGGCCGACCAGGCGCTGCGCGCGTCGGTCACCACGGACGCGGCCGTCTACCCGGTGAAGGAGGGCGGCACGGCGAGCGTGAAGGTCACCGTCGCCACCACCGGCTCGGCCCCGATCGACGACCCGGTGACGGTCACCTACGAGACGGCCGGCGGCACCGCCGAGTCCGGCCAGGACTACAAGCCCGTCTCCGGCACCCTCACCTTCCCGGCGGGCACCGCCTCCGGCGCCACGCGGACCATCAAGGTCCCGACGCTGAAGGACCGGTCGGCCGAGTCCGCGGAGACCGTCCCGCTGAAGCTCACGGTCAGCGGCGCCAAGGCCCCGGCGGAGACCCCGCAGGTCGTCATCGACGCGCACGGACTGCCGTACCTGAACAGCAAGCTGCCCGTGAAGAAGCGGGTCGCGGATCTCCTCTCCCGGATGTCCCTGGCGGAGAAGGCCGGGCAGATGACCCAGGCCGAGCGCGGCGCCGTCGGCAACGGCGGTGACATCGCGGCCTACGACCTCGGCTCGCTCCTCTCCGGCGGCGGCTCGACCCCCACGCCCAACACGGCCGCCGCCTGGGCGAAGATGATCGACGGCTTCCAACTGCGGGCGCAGGCCACCCGGTTCCAGATCCCGCTGATCTACGGCGTCGACGCCGTGCACGGCCACAACAACCTGGCCGGTGCCACGATCATGCCCCACAACATCGGCATCGGCGCCACCCGCGACCCTCAACTCGCCGAGAGGACAGGTGCGGTGACGGCGGCCGAGGTCCGGGCCACCGGCATCCCCTGGGACTTCGCGCCCTGCCTCTGCGTCAGCCGCGACGAACGCTGGGGCCGCTCCTACGAGTCCTTCGGCGAGGACCCGGCACTGGTGAAGTCCATGGAGACGGTGATCCAGGGCCTCCAGGGGCGCGCGGACGGACGTGACCTGAAGGACGACGACAAGGTGCTCGCCACCGCCAAGCACTTCGTCGGCGACGGCGGCACCGCGTACGGCTCCTCCACGACCGGCTCGTACACCGTCGACCAGGGCGTCACCACGGTCACCCGGCAGCAGCTGGAGGCGATCCACCTGGCGCCGTTCCAGACGGCCGTGGACCGGGGCGTCGGCACGGTCATGCCGTCGTACTCCTCGCTGGACATCGTCGGCGACGGCCAGGGCCCGGTGAAGATGCACGCCCGTGCCGACATGATCAACGGGGTGCTGAAGGACCGGATGGGCTTCAAGGGCTTCGTGATCAGTGACTGGAACGCCATCGACCAGCTGCCCGGCGACTACCCGGCACACGTCCGTACGGCCGTGAACGCGGGCGTCGACATGATGATGGTCCCCTACAGCTACCAGGACTTCACCGCCACCCTGACCGCCGAGGTGAAGGCCGGCCGCGTCAGCGAGAAGCGCGTCGACGACGCCGTCTCCCGCATCCTCACCCAGAAGTTCGAACTCGGCCTCTTCGAGCACCCCTACGCCGACACCTCCGGCGCCTCGAGGATCGGCTCCACCGCGCACCGGGCGGTGGCCCGCCAGGCGGCCGCCGAGTCGCAGGTGCTGCTGAAGAACTCCGGGAACGTGCTGCCCCTGCGGAAGTCGCAGAAGGTGTACGTCGCCGGGTCCAACGCCGACGACCTCGGCAACCAGACCGGCGGCTGGACCATCACCTGGCAGGGCCAGTCCGGCACCCACACCACCGGCACGACGATCCTCCAGGGCATGCGGAACGCCGGGGGAGACGTCACCTACTCCAAGGACGCCTCGGCGCCCACCTCCGGCTACGACGTGGGTGTGGTCGTCGTCGGGGAGACCCCGTACGCCGAGGGCGTCGGCGACGTCGGCAACGGCAACGACCTGGCCCTGTCCGCGGCCGACCAGGCCGCCGTGGACAAGGTGTGCGCGGCCATGAAGTGCGCGGTGCTGATCGTCTCCGGGCGGCCGCAGCTGATCGGCGACCGGCTCGGCGGGATCGACGCCCTGGTGGCGTCCTGGCTGCCGGGCACCGAGGGCGACGGCGTGGCCGACGTGCTCTACGGCAGGCGCGCCTTCACCGGGCAGCTCCCGGTCACCTGGCCGAAGTCCGAGGCGCAGTTGCCGATCAACGTGGGTGACGCGGCGTACGACCCGCAGTACCCGTACGGCTGGGGTCTGACCACCCTGACGAAGGCCCCCAAGGGTGGCGAGGCGACCCTGCGGAAGCTCGGCAGGGCCGCGCGGACCGCGGAGCGGGCGGGCGCCGCCACGGCGGGCCGCAAGCTGGTCGGCGAGGCCCGGCTGCTGGTCCAGGCGAAGGTGGGCCAGTCGATCACGGCGGCGGTCTCCAAGCCCTTCGCCGACGCCGACCACCTGCTGCTGACCGGGAAGTACGCGGCGGCGGTGGAGAAGCTGACGGAGGCGTACCGGGCCGCATAGGAAATGTCCGCGAAGGGAGGCTTCGGGTAATTTCGAAGCATGAAGGCCGTGCGAAGCATGATGGCCGTGCGACGGACCCGAAGCCTCCCGGCGCTGCTGCTGGCCGTGCTGGCGCTGCTCGCGGTGACCGTGGGCGCCCCGCAGGCCACGGCGGCCACCGGCGTCTCGACGATCGCCGACGCCCTGCGCAGGAGCCCGGTGTACGTCGACCCGGCGGCCGCCGCCCAGCTGTCCACGGCCGAGGCCGACACCCTGGCCCGTCGGATCAAGGACGCGGACAGACCGCTGTTCATCGCCGTCCTGCCGGCCGGCTACCCCACCCGGAACCTCTTCACCGACCTGCGCACCGCCACCGGGATCACCGGCCTGTACGCCGTGCGGCTCGGCGACCGCTTCGACGCCCGCGCCGACGCCGCCGTCCTGCCCCGCACGGCCGTGCAGAACCTGGTCACCAGCGTCCAGGGCGAGACCACCGGGGCCCAGCTGACCGACTTCACCGACCGCGCGCTGGCCAACATGGGCGGCAGGGCACCCTCGTCCTGGGGCGGCGGCGCCACGGACGGCTCCGGGATCTCCAGTACGGCACTGATCGCGCTCGGAGCGGTGGTGGTGGCCGGCGGAGCCGGCGCGTACGCCCTGGTCCGGCGCAACCGCCGACGCCACGAGGAGGAGCGGCGGGCCGCACTGGACCGGCTCCGGGTGGTCGTGGACGAGGACATCACCGCGTTCGGCGAGGAACTGGACCGGCTCGACTTCCATCCGGCCGAGTCCGGCGCCGACGACGCGATGCGCGCCGACTACGAACGCGCCCTGAACGCCTACGACCGGGCGAAGTCCGCCATGGCCGACGCCCGGGGCCCCGAGGACGTCCGCGCGGTCACCGAGGCGCTGGAGGACGGACGGTTCTCGCTCGCCCTGCTGGCCGCCCGCCGCACCGGAAGCCCGCTCCCGGAACGCCGTCCGCCGTGCTTCTTCGACCCCCGGCACGGCCCCTCGGTCACGGACGCCGCCTGGACCCCGCCCGGCGGCGCGCCCCGTGAGGTGCCGGTCTGCGCGGCCGACGCCACCCGGCTGGCCGACGGCCGGGACCCGGTGATCCGCGAGGTCGACACCGACCGCGGCCGCCGCCCGTACTGGGACGCGGGCCCGGCCTACGGTCCCTGGGCGGGCGGCTACTTCGGCGGCGGCATCCTCCCCGGCCTCCTCATCGGCACGGCCCTGGGCGGCTGGATGTCCGCGCCCGCCTACGCTGCCGACTACGGCACCGGCTACGGCGACTTCGGCGGCTTCGACACCGGCGGCTACCAGGGCGGCGACGTCTCGGGCGCGGACTTCGACCCCGGGGACTTCGGCGACTTCGGCGGGGGAGGCGGCGACTTCGGCGGCGGGGGCGGCGACTTCGGCGGCGGGGGCGGGGACAGCGGGGACTTCGGCGGCGGTTTCTGACCTACGGGGCGTCCCCCAGCCGCTCCATCACCGAGGCGGCGAGCAGCAGCACCCCCCGCTCGGTCTCGCCGAGCGACCGCAACGCCTCGGCGAGCCAGGCGTCCCGCTGGGCCATGTCGGCCTCCAGCGCCCGCCGCCCGTCCTCGGTGAGGCTCAGCACGGACTGCCGCCGGTCGACGGTCCCCGCCTCCCGCCGGACGAGCCCCTCCGCCTCCAGCTCGGCGAAGACCCGGGTGAGCGACTGCGGCCGCTGCCGTTCGGCCGCCGAGATCTCGCCGGGTGTGGCACGGCCGTGCCGGTGCAGATGGCCGAGGACGACGAGCTGGTTGGAGCTGAGACTCCCGTCCCCGCGTTCCCGCCGGAGCCGCCGGCTCAGCCGGACCAGTGCGCGGCGGATGCGGGCGGCGTCGGAGAGAGCGCGGTCGACGTCGGGAAGAGCATGATCCATACGGCATATAGTAAGCGAACGCTGATGACTCAGATGCTCACTACCTCATATTATGCTCACCGTGACCGCCAAACTGATACGCAATGCGTACGAAGCGGTGCTGACGATGACCGCGCTCCTGCTGAGCTGGTCCGCGGCCCTGCTGTTGGAGGGCGCAGTGGGGCTGCACACCGACGTGCTCGTCCTCGCCTGCGCCCTGACCCTGACCCTCGCCGGCAGCCAGCGCACCGCGGACACCAGGCGCCGGCTCACCGCGCTGGCACTGCTGCCGGTGACGGCGGGCGCGTCGATCTTCGTCGGCCGTCTGATCGCCTCCCACTACGCGATCGGCGCCGCCGTCTACACGGCCGGCATGGCCCTGGCCATCTGGATCCGCCGCTACGGTCCCGCCGCCACCAAGGCCGGCACACTGATCGCCCTGCCCCTGGTCGCCCTGCTCGTCGTGCCCGGCCCGGCGCTGCCGCCCGAGGCCCAGGACGGGCTGGTGACCTGGGGCTGGTCGGCGCTGATCGGGGCGCTGGCGTGCGGCACGGTGTGGCTGGTGCAGGGGCTGGCGGACCGCTTCGGCCCCTGGCGTCCCGACCCGGCCCCCGCTCCGCCCGCGCGCCGCTCCCGCCTCCACCCCCGCCCCAGCACCCGTATGGCCCTGCAGATGGCGGCCGGAATCGCCGTCGCCTTCGCCCTCGGCGACCTGCTCTTCGACGACCACTGGCCCTGGGTCGTACTGACCGCGTACGTCGCCGCGAGCGGGAACCGCGGCCGAACTGACGTACTGCGCAAGGGAATCGAGCGGTTGGCCGGCGCCTGCGTCGGCACCCTCCTGGCGGCGGGCGTGGCGGCCGCCGGCATCACGGGCCACACGGCCGTGGCCCTGATGTTCACGGTCCTCGCGGTCGCCCTCTGGCTGCGCCCCCTCAACTACGCCTACTGGGCCGCCGGCATGACCTGCGTCCTCTCCCTGCTCCTCGGCTACTTCGGCCAGAACGCACAGCACCTGCTGCCGGTCCGCCTGGAGGGCATCGCGGTGGGAGCCGTCCTGTCGGTGGCCTCGGCCTGGTGGCTGCTGCCGGTCCGGAAACGCACCGCACCCGGCGCGCGCAGCCCGGCGCGGACTCAGCAACACGCGGAGGCGTGACGCAGCCCGGCGGCATGCCACCAGGCGGGCGGGGAAGGGCCGTCGACGGCGGACGACGGCTGATCCGGGTGCAGACCGAGCCGCCACAGCGCACGGGCGTCGACCGACAGGCTGATCCATCCGCGCCAGTGCCCGTCGGCCTCACGCCGGCACGCGAGGTCCCACCGGAGTTCCGCTTCCGCGAACGGCATCCAGTCGACGCCGCGTTCACGTAGTCAAGCGCAGAGGGCGACGAAGGGGCGAGGGCGCCCCGGCACGTTCTCGTACGAGGTGATGAGGACCCAGTCGATCTGCTCAGTCGCGGGGGACGCGGTCAAGGAACTCACTCCAACTGGAGGGGGAGACGGTGAGTATCGGGCCACCGGGGTTCTTCGAGTCACGGATGTGGACGCAGGCGAGTCCGGCGGCCACCTCGACGCAGTCGCCGCCCTGGCTACGGGTGCGGCTTCTCGCCCTTCGCCAGCATCGCCACGAACTTCTCGATCCGGCGTGCCCGGGTCTCGGCCTTCTTGGCGTCCTGGATCCGGTACAGGATCGCGTAGCGGTTCTGCCGGTCCAGTGTCTCGAAGAACGCCGCCGCGCCCGGGGCGGCGGTCAGGGCCGCCGCGAGGTCGTCCGGCACCGTGGCGGTCCTCGCACCGTCGTAGGCCGCCTCCCATCGGCCGTCCGCCTTGGCGCGGTCGATCTCGGCCTGCCCCGGCGGCCGCATCCGGCCCTGCTCGATCAGAGCGGCCACCTTGTCCCGGTTGATCTTGGACCACTTGCTGCGCGGCGTGCGCGGCGTGAACCGCTGGGCCCACCACTGCTCGTCGACCTTGGCCTTCTGGCCGTCGATCCAGCCGTAGCAGAGTGCCACGTCGAGCGCCTGGGCGTAGTCCAGCGCGACGACGGTTCCGGGCCCCTTCTTGCGGAGCTTGAGCCAGATGCCGGGCGAGACGGCGTGGTTCTCACCGAGCCATGCCTCGAACGCCTCGGCGGACGCGAACGCGACGATCTCCAGGTCCTGAGTCACCTCAGCAGCCAACCACACCGGGCCGATCGCGATACGGGATACGACGTGGCTGCCCGGACTGACCGCGGGCGACCGGGGAGAGGCCGTGCCGGTCGGCCTGGCGGCTCCACCGAGGTGAGTGAGCCAGGTGACCCTCCTAGACTTCAAAGGGCCGGGAGGGTCCCACCCCACCCAGGAGGACGCGATGGTGCGGCAGACGAGGCTGGTCGGGGAGTCCGCGGAGTATGCCGGGGCCCGTGAGGCGCTGCGGCTGGCCGAGATCGAGCTCATGCGGCACCGCGAGGAGGTCGCGGCCCGGCGCAGGGCGCTGCCGCCGGGGCCGGCCGTCGACGACTACGTGTTTCTCGCGGGCCCCGACGACCTCGACGCCGGTGACGCGCCGGTGCGGGAGGTCCCCCTCGGCGCGTTGTTCACCGCTCCCGGACGCCCGCTGATCGTCTACCACTTCATGTACGGCAAGCTCCAGACCAGCCCCTGTCCGATGTGCACGATGTGGATCGACGGCTACAACGGCATCGCCCACCACGTGGCCCGCACCGCGGACTTCGTCATCGCCGCGGCCGCCGACCCGTCCGCCCTCCGGCGGTACGCCCGCGAGCGCGGCTGGCACCGGCTCCGGCTGCTCAGCTGCGGCGACAGTACGTTCAAGTACGACCTGGGCAGCGAGGACGAGGAGGGCGAGCAGGACTCCACGGTCTCCGTCTTCACCCGCGAGGACGACGGCACGGTCCGGCACGCCTACTCCGCCCACCCGCGCATGGCCGACGACATCCGGGAGCGCGGCATCGATCTGCTGACGCCCGTCTGGCACCTGCTCGACCTGACACCGCGAGGGCGCGGGGACTGGTACCCGACCACCGACTACTAGGACGGTTTCCGGCCTGTGCCCGCCCTACGGTGTCGCCATGACCGCATTGGCCGAGCGCCCGGCCTCCGTGCGGGACAGCGGAGGGCGGGCGCTACGGGCGGTGGCGAGCGGAGGGCGGGCGCGCGCGGAAGCCGCGGGCGCTTCCGGCGGTTCCGCGCCCTCGGGTCACGCGCTCTTGATCGCCGAGATGTCGAAGTTCAGCTTGATCTTGTCGGAGACGAGGACGCCACCGGTCTCCAGCGCCGCGTTCCAGGTCACGCCCCAGTCGGAGCGCTTGATCTCGGCCTTGCCCTCGAAACCGACACGCTCGTTGCCGAACGGGTCCTTGGCGGCGCCGTTGAACTCCAGGTCGATGGTGACCGGCTTGGTGACACCGAGGATCGTGAGGTCACCGGTGATGCGGTAGTCCTCGTCGCCCAGGGCCTCCGCCTTGGTGGACCGGAAGGTCATCGTCGGGAACTCGTCGGTCTTGAAGAAGTCGGCCGACTTCAGGTGGCCGTCACGGTCGGGGCTGCCCGTGGTGATGCTGGCCATCTGGATGTCCAGGGAGGCGGTGGACTTCGCGGGGTCCGAACCGTCGAGGTGCAGGGTGCCCTCGAACTCCTGGAAGCTGCCCTTGACGTTGGTGACCATCGCGTGGCGCGCCACGAAGCCGAGCGTGCTGTGCGCCGGGTCGATGGTGTAGTCGCCGGTCAGCGCGGCCAGGTCGGCGCCGGTGCCGGCCGTGGTGGTGTCGTCGTTCTTGCGGCCGAAGATGCCCATGGGGTGCTCCTTAAGGGGACGGTCGCGGCTCCGAAGCGGTGATGCCGAAGACGCGGGGCGTTGATGTTGAACATTCAACGAACTCAACGGAGCCCACCGTAGACCTATTCCGTTCAACCTTCAACATCATCCGCCGAAGTGTCGCGCTCATTACGCAGCGTAGTGCTCCATGGGGCGCGCGGCACCACGACGGGACGGGGTGGCGCGAGTGCGGTTAGGGTCTGTCGGAGTGGTCCGTCACTCCGGGGAGGGTATGGACCGCCTGCGAATGTGAGGCGTCTCTCGGCCGACCTCTTTGTGTCACCCCTACAACGGTGAGGCCCTCTGAGCAGTCGGAACGGCTGCATGCCGTTCTGGTTCTGTTCAGTGCTTCCAGGAAAACGCGCCGGAGACTGTACGGAGTCGACGTCTCGGATTCCTTGGTGTCCTTCGTAAGGTCACTACATGACCGTTTTGGAAGAGACGACGGGCGAGCCCACCGGCGAACCGACGGACGCGCGCGGGCGGGTCGCCGAGCTGCACGAGATCCGTGCGGTGGCCGTGGCCGGACCCAGCGAGAAGGCGACCGAGGCGCAGCACGCCAAGGGCAAGCTGACGGCCCGGGAGCGCATCGAGCTGCTCCTGGACCCGGGTTCCTTCCAGGAGGTCGAGCAGCTGCGCCGGCACCGCGCGGTCGGGTTCGGCCTGGAGGCCAAGAAGCCCTACACCGACGGTGTCATCACCGGCTGGGGCACGGTCGACGGCCGTACGGTCTTCGTCTACGCCCATGACTTCCGGATCTTCGGCGGCGCGCTGGGCGAGGCCCACGCCACCAAGATCCACAAGATCATGGACATGGCCATCGCGGCCGGTGCTCCGCTGGTGTCGCTGAACGACGGCGCCGGCGCCCGTATCCAGGAGGGCGTCTCGGCCCTCGCCGGGTACGGCGGCATCTTCCAGCGCAACACCAAGGCCTCCGGGGTCATCCCGCAGATCTCCGTGATGCTCGGCCCGTGCGCGGGCGGCGCGGCCTACAGCCCCGCCCTCACCGACTTCGTCTTCATGGTCCGCGAGACCTCGCAGATGTTCATCACGGGACCGGACGTCGTCAAGGCCGTCACCGGCGAGGAGATCACCCAGAACGGGCTCGGCGGCGCCGACGTCCACGCGGAGACCTCCGGCGTCTGCCACTTCGCCTACGACGACGAGGAGACCTGCATCGCGGAGGTCCGCTACCTCCTGTCGCTCCTCCCGCAGAACAACCGTGAGAACCCGCCGCGCGTCGAGTCCACGGACCCCCTCGACCGCCGCAGCGACGTCCTCCTGGACCTGGTGCCGGCCGACGGCAACCGGCCGTACGACATGGCCAAGGTCATCGAGGAGATCGTTGACGACGGCGAGTACCTGGAGGTCCACGAGCGCTGGGCGCGGAACATCATCTGCGCGCTCGCCCGCATCGACGGCCAGGTCGTCGGCATCGTCGCCAACCAGCCGCAGGTCCTCGCGGGCGTCCTGGACATCGAGGCGAGCGAAAAAGCTGCGCGCTTTGTCCAGATGTGTGACGCTTTCAATGTTCCGATCGTCACCTTCCTGGACGTACCGGGCTTCCTCCCCGGCGTCGACCAGGAGCACGGCGGGATCATCCGGCACGGCGCCAAACTGCTCTACGCCTACTGCAACGCGACCGTCCCCCGGATCTCCCTGATCCTGCGCAAGGCGTACGGAGGTGCCTACATCGTCATGGACTCCCAGTCGATCGGTGCCGACCTGACGTACGCCTGGCCGACGAACGAGATCGCGGTCATGGGCGCCGAGGGTGCGGCCAACGTGATCTTCCGCCGGCAGATCGCCTCCGCCGAGGACCCCGAGGCCATGCGGCAGAAGATGGTCAAGGAGTACAAGGCCGAGCTCATGCACCCCTACTACGCGGCCGAGCGCGGCCTGGTCGACGACGTCATCGACCCGGCCGAGACGCGCGAGGTGCTCGCCAGGTCGCTCGCGATGCTGCACACCAAGCACGCCGACCTGCCGTCCCGTAAGCACGGCAACCCCCCGCAGTAATCCTGCGGAAACCTCTCTCACGGAGACTGACACCCATGAACGTGCCTGACATCCGCGTCGAGAAGGGCAACGCCGACCCGGAGGAAGTCGCCGCCATCACGGCGGTTCTCCTGGCCCGCGCGGCCGCCCGGCCGACCGCCGACACCGAGCAGACCCACCGAGGCCGCGCCAAGGCCGGCTGGCGCCGCCTGGAGCGCGAGAACGGCTTCCGCGCCCCGCACAGCTGGCACGGCTAGGCTGCGCCGCCTGACCGACAGTACGTAGGAGAAGGGCCCCTCTTGCCTGAAGAGGGGCCCTTCTCCTGTGTGTGCCAAGGACCGCCGGGCCGGTTCGGCACCGCCGGACGCCGCCGTCGTGGCTCAGCGCCGTCGCGGCGGGAAAGAGAGTTGCCTGCGCTGCGGCCGCGGCAAAAAGCTCGGGCCCCTTCACAGGAAGGGGCCCAGGTATGCGCCCCCGAAGGGGCGCTGGGGGTACCCCCGGCCGAAGGCTGGGGGAGGAACTGCGCGACAAGCCACGATCCGCCCGCGGTCGGCGAACGACCGGTCGTGGCAGTCCGGTTGCCGGAACTACCGCAGCCGAGCCATCAGCGCGTGCTCCACGAGGGTGATCAGAGCGCTCTTCGCATCGGCACGATGCCTCGCGTCCGTCGTGATGATCGGCGTGTCCGGGCCGATCTGCAGCGCCTCGCGGACCTCTTCGGGGTTGTAGGGCTGGTTGCCGTCGAAGCCGTTGAGGGCGATGACGAACGGCAGGCCCGAGTTCTCGAAGTAGTCGACCGCCGGGAAGCAGTCGGCGAGACGGCGGGTGTCGACCAGCACGATCGCGCCGATGGCGCCGCGTACCAGGTCGTCCCACATGAACCAGAAGCGGTCCTGGCCGGGCGTGCCGAACAGGTACAGGATCAGGTCCTGGTCCAGGGTGATACGGCCGAAGTCCATGGCGACCGTGGTGGTCGTCTTGTCCCCGGTGTGGGTGAGGTCGTCGATGCCGGCAGACGCGGACGTCATCACGGCCTCTGTGCGCAGCGGGTTGATCTCCGAGACGGCACCGACGAACGTGGTCTTGCCCACGCCGAAGCCGCCCGCCACCACGATCTTCGCGGAGGTGGTGGAGCGGGAAGGACCGCCGCTAGAGCTTGCGAAGTCCACTGAGCACCCTTTCGAGCAGTGTCACGTCTGGCTGGCCGCCGGCGTTCTCGTCGCCGCCGGGCTGATGGATGGCGACCAGGCCCGCCTCCGCCAAGTCGGCGACGAGGATCCTGGCCACGCCGAGTGGGATCGTCAGCAGGGCCGAGACTTCGGCCACCGACTTGATCTCCCGGCAGAGGTTGCAGATCCGCTGATGCTCGGGCAGCTGGCCCTGCATCTGGTGCGGCTGCGCGGTGGTGTGCACCAGCGCCTCGATGGCGAGCTGGTACCGCGGGCGGGTCCGGCCACCGGTCATGGCGTACGGACGCACCAAGGGGTTGTTCGACCCCGAGGCCGGGGCCGAATCGGGGCGGCGCTGCGGCTGCACCGGCTGGATGCGCGGCGCCGGCGGCTGGTCGTACGGCGAGGGGCCGGGGCCCTGCGGCGCGTACGGCTGCCGGTGGCTGGGCGTGGAGGGGAAGTTGTACCGGTTCCCGGAACCGTCGCCCTGGCCCTGCGCAGGCCCGTACGACCAGTTGCCGTTATTAGAACCGCCTGGGGGTGTTGCCACTTTCTCTCCTCCTCCGACCGTGCCGGGCACCCAACCTTGTGGAGCCGCGTCCCGAAACCTTACGGCCCCGGGACGCCAAAACGCACCGTCTGACTATTAGTTGAGAAGGCTTCCCTGGAGTTCCGCACGCAGATCCGGGGTAAGTACCGTGCCCGCGCGGTCCACCAAAAGGGCCATCTCGTACCCAATCAGGCCGATGTCGGCCTCCGGGTGGGCCAGGACGGCCAGCGAGGAACCATCGGAAACGGACATGATGAAGAGGAATCCCCGCTCCATCTCCACAACCGTCTGATTCACGCTGCCGCCCTCGAAGATCCGGGAGGCGCCTGCCGTCAGGGACGTCAGACCGGAGGCGACGGCCGCGAGCTGGTCGGCACGGTCGCGGGGGAAGCCTTCGGACATCGCCAGAAGGAGTCCGTCGGCGGAGACCACCACGGTGTGGGACACCCCCGGGGTGTTGTCCACGAAGTTGGTGATCAACCAGTTCAGGTTCTGTGCCGCCTGGCTCATCGGGCTCACACTAACGCTCCTGGTTGTAGGTGCTGTCAGGACCGAAGCCCTGGCCGTTCGTTTCACTGCCTGCGTTGCGTCCGCGCTCGACGCCGCGACGCAGGTTGCTCAGCCTGCCCCGGATGTCCTCCGGGGCACGGGAGACCTGTGGGCCTCCTTGGGGGGTGCTCTCGGCGGCTCCCTCGACCAGGTTGGCCTTGGGTACCCGCCGCGGCAGGCCGGAGGAGGTGACCCCGCCCGCCTTGGGCTTGCGCAGTTGCGAGGCCTGCTGCCAGCGTTCGTCGTTCTGGGAACGCCAGCTGTTGTCGGTGCTCGGCTCCGCGGCCGGGGCCGCCGGTGCCGGAGCGTGCCGTGCGGGGCCCGTGCCGTTCGAGCTGCCGCCGGCGGAACCGCCGCCGAGGGGGCCCCGGCGGGGCAGCCCGGCGTCGGTCAGCTGGTGACCGGCGGTGGGGGCCGTGCCCGGACGGTCGAAGCCTACGCGGTTCCGCGACTCCACGTCACCGGCCTGCGCCGACTCCGTTTCGGGAGCGTACTGGGCCGGGTAGCCGTTCTGGTAACTGTCCTGCTGCGGCCAGTCGTCCTGGTAGGGCTGCTCACCGAAGGCCGGGAAGGCCTCGGGGGCGGCGGCCTGCGCGGCCGCGGGCTCCTCCTGGACCGGCTCCGGATACGTGGGCTCGGGGTAGCCGCCGCCGGCCGGGAACGTCTCGGTGGAGAACTGGTCCCGCTGCGGCAGGCCGTTCGGCGCGTAGAACTGCTCGTCGTACGTGCCCTGCGGCTGCTCCTGGTACGACGGCTGCGCGTCGTAGCCCGTGGGCTGCTCCTGGAAGCCCGTACCGCCGTTGTCGTAATCCTGTCGACCGTGTCGGCCGCTGTCGAACTCGTCGGTGTACGCCGGGATCTCAGCGGTCTCCTGGGGGGCTCCCGGGAGCTGTGCGCCCTGCGGGGGCTGCGCCTGGGCCTCCAGGGCCGCACGGCGCTCCTCACGCATCAGGGAGCGGCCGACCGGGTCCAGGTCGCGGATGTCGTCGGGGACGTCCACGTAGCGGCTGTCGTCGAAGCCGAGCTCGGCCGCGGTGCGCATCGGCTGGAGCTGCGGCTGCTGGAAGCTCTCCCCCCGGAACTGCTGCTCCGGGATGATCTGCGAGACCGTGAACTCATCGCGGTCCAGCTGCTGTTCGCCGCCACCGCCGTGCGTGATCGCGTCCGGCAGCATGACCAGCGAGGTGGTGCCCGCCTGTTCGCCGGAGGGCCGCAGCTGGACCCGGATGCCGTGCCGGTCGGACAGCCGGCCGACCACGAACAGACCCATGCGCTGGGAGATCGCGGCGTCCACGGTCGGCGGGTTGGCCAGCTTGTGGTTGATGTCCGCGAAGTCCTCGGCGGTGAGGCCGATGCCCTTGTCGTGGATCTCGATCATGACGCGGCCGTCGGGAAGACGGGTCGCGGTGACGCGGACCTTGGTCTGCGGGGAGGAGAACGTCGTCGCGTTCTCCAGGAGCTCGGCGAGCAGGTGCACGAGGTCGGTCACGGCACGGCCGTGGATCTCGGCCTCCGGGACGCCGGACAGCTCGATGCGCTCGTACTGCTCCACCTCGGAGGAGGCGGCGCGCAGCACGTCGACCAGCGGGACCGGCTGGTCCCAGCGGCGGCCGGGCTCCTCGCCGGCGAGGACCAGGAGGTTCTCGCCGTTGCGGCGCATACGGGTCGCGAGGTGGTCCAGCCGGAAGAGGTTCTCCAGCTGGTCCGGGTCGGCCTCGTTGTTCTCCAGGTCGGTGATCAGGGTCAGCTGGCCCTCGATCAGCGACTGGTTGCGGCGCGACAGGTTGGTGAAGATCGCGTTGATGTTGCCCCGCAGCAGGGCCTGCTCGGCGGCGAGCCGGACGGCCTCGCGGTGGACCTGGTCGAAGGCGCGGGCGACTTCGCCGATCTCGTCGGTCGAGGTGATAGGGATCGGCGCCACCCGGGTGTCGACCCGGCCGGGGTCGGTCCGGGAGAGCTGGTCGACCAGCATCGGCAGCCGCTGCTCGGCGATGCCGAAGGCGGCGTTGCGCAGCTGGCGCATCGAGCGGGACATCTGGCGGGCCACCATGCCGGCCAGGATGAACGCGGCGAGCAGGGCGACCACGACCGCGGCACCGGTGATGAACGCCGAGGTCTTGGCGTCGTCGGCGATGCCGGAGGCCTCCTCCACCGCCTTGTCGGCCATGTCCGACTCGATGGTGCGGTAGGCGCTGTACTTGAGGGTGTTGACCGTCCACCAGTTGTCGGCGGTGACGCCCTTGGCGGCCAGCGCCTGACGGGTGGACGTGTCGGTGTCCTTCAGCGTCGCCAGCGCCGTGACCATCGCGGTGTCGCCGGAGGGCGGGGCCACGTAGTTCGGGTCCTTGGCCTTGGCCTGCTGGACCAGGGCCGCGCCGTCGGACTTGATCTTCTTGGTGAGGTCGGTCAGCTTCTGCGCGTCCGCCTCGGTGCCACCGCCGACGTACTCCTCGACGGCGATGCCCTCCAGGTAGGCGTACGAGGAGAGGGCGACCCGCTGGGAGGCCAGGTTGCCGGCGTCCGGTCCCGGCTTGAGCAGCAGCTGCATGCCGATCGACCGCTCCAGCGACAGCGCCGCCTTGGTGAGCGAGATGGCGTAGACGGTACGGCCGTAGGAGGTGATGTTTCCGGTGCCCAGACCGAGTTCGTTGGCGAACTCCATCAGGGGGTGGGCGACCTCGACGTAGCCCTCTTCGGTCTGCACACCGGTGAGCTTGGTGGTGTACCCCAGGGTGCGGAGGTTGGTGAGTTTCGGCTCGGCCTCGCGGAACAGCTTCAGCCGGCGCTCCAGGCCCGGCTTGCTCGGCATGTTCTGCGCGGCGGCGTCGAAAGCGTCCGCGGCCTTGTCGGTCTGCGCCCGAGCCTGGGTGACGACCTGCTTGTTCTTGTTCAGCAGGATCGGTGCCGCGCTGACGTCACGCTCGTTGTAGAGGGCGTCGGCATAGCTGAGGGCGGCGCGGACCAGGCGCGCGGTGTTCTCCGCGTCCCGGGCCTCCTGCCAGGTGTCGATGGAGCTCTTCACCTGGAAGCCGCCCATGACCAGGCCGACCGCCACGGGTATGAGCAGGATCGCGTTCAGCCTGGTCGGCACACGCCAGTTCCGCGGGGAGAAACGGCCGCCGCTCTTCGCGGGCGCGGCCGGTGGTTCCGCGGCTGGCACAGGGGTGGGCGCCGCAGCGCGCGGCGGCGGGGTGAAGTTGCCCCGTGCCGACGGCTCGGGACCGTTCTTGCTTCGCCTCACTCGACCAACAACCTCTCGGCGGCGGGCACCTGTCGTCGTGCCGCAGTCTCTCAGAGCCCGGTGTGTCACAGACCACTACTCAGTACGTCTTTGACTATTGGGCAGTTCAGGCATTCCAGCACGGGGCCCGGCGCTCTTCCAAACAGTGGAAACCGCCGGAGTACGCTGATGTAAGCCCCAGATAAAACGGTCATAAAGAGCGAGCCCCGCCAAAAGGCGGGGCCGTTGTGAGCGCAGCGGTACCGCGTGACAACGACGCGTGGCGATACCACCGGATTCCTCTGCCGAAACGTTATGAACACCGGAGCCGACCGTGTCAAAGGCCACAGCCGGCTCCGGTTTTGTTACGACAACTGCCGTACATGACGACGGATTTGAGTACGACCCGGCCGCTACCGCAGCCGTGCCATGAGGGCGTGCTCGACCAGCGTGATGAGCGCGCTCTTCGCGTCCGACCGGTGCCGGGCGTCGGTCGTGATGATCGGCGCGTCCGGCCCGATCTGCAGCGCCTCGCGCACCTCTTCGGGCGTGTAGGGCTGGTGCCCGTCGAAGCCGTTGAGCGCGATGACGAACGGCAGACCGCTGTTCTCGAAGTAGTCCACCGCCGGGAAGCAGTCCGCGAGCCGGCGGGTGTCCACGAGCACGACGGCGCCGATGGCGCCCCGCACCAGGTCGTCCCACATGAACCAGAACCGGTCCTGGCCGGGCGTGCCGAACAGGTACAGGATCAGGTCCTGGTCGAGCGTGATACGGCCGAAGTCCATGGCCACCGTGGTGGTGGTCTTGTCCCCGGTGTGGGTCAGGTCGTCGATGCCCGCCGAGGCGGACGTCATCACGGCCTCCGTGCGCAGCGGGTTGATCTCGGAGACCGCTCCCACGAACGTGGTCTTGCCGACGCCGAAGCCGCCCGCCACCACGATCTTCGCGGAGGTGGTGGCCCGGCCTCCGTCAGAGCTTGCGAAGTCCACTGAGCACCCTTTCGAGCAGCGTCACGTCCGGAGCGCCGCCGTTGTTCTCGTCGCCGCCCGGCTGGTGGATGGCGACCAGGCCGGCCTCGGCGAGGTCGGCCACCAGGATCCGGGCCACACCCAGCGGCATGGCGAGCAGAGCCGACACCTCGGCCACCGACTTCACCTCACGGCACAGGTGGCAGATGCGCTGGTGCTCCGGGAGCAGCCCCATGAGCGCTGCCGGGTCGGCCGTCGTGCTGATCAGCGCCTCGATGGCGAGCTGGTAGCGCGGCCGGGTCCGGCCGCCGGTCATCGCGTAAGGACGTACCAGCGGCTGGTCGCCCTCGTCCCCGTACGGCTCCGCGTACGGATCATGAGAGGCGGTGGGCGGGGTCATCGTTCCTCCGGGCGGGACAGCAAGTCGGTCAGTCGTGCCGTCGGACGTGGCCGGTGGGGGGATTGTGGCGGCCGGACGGTGATTTGGTGAGGTGGGTTGGATCCAGGCTGTCAGTGGAGCAGACTGCCTTGCAGTTCGGCGCGCAGGTCGGGCGTGAGCACCGCGCCCGCGCGGTCGACCAGCAGTGCCATCTCGTAGCCGACGAGGCCGATGTCGCACTCCGGGTGGGCCAGGACCGCGAGGGACGAGCCGTCGGAGACGGACATCAGGAACAGGAAGCCGCGTTCCATCTCGACGACCGTCTGCGCCACGTTGCCGCCCTCGAAGATCCGGGAGGCCCCGGCGGTCAGCGAGGTGAGCCCGGACGCGACGGCCGCGAGCTGGTCGGCACGGTCGCGGGGGAAGCCTTCGGACATCGCCAGAAGGAGACCGTCGGCGGACACGACGACGGTGTGGGACACACCGGGGGTGTTGTCCACGAAGTTGGTGATCAACCAGTTCAGGTTCTGTGCCGCCTGGCTCATCGGACTCAACTAACGCTCCTGCTGGTGAGTGGGGTTCGGGAAGCTGCCGGTCTGCTGGCCGGGTGCGGCCTGCCTGCCCTGCGCGATACCCCGACGGAGATTGGTCAGCCGGCCGCGGACGTCATCAGGCGAACGCGAGACCTGCGGACCTGCTTGGTGCTGTTGCTGCTGCTGTGCGGTACCCGGTACGAGGTTCGCCCGGGGCACTCGCCGCGGCAGCCCGGAGGTGGTGACACCGCCCGCGGCCGGCTGCCGTACGCGCTCCGCCTGACGGACGAGATCGTCGTTGGGCGAAGGGCGCCAGGAGCTGGTCGCGGAACGCTGGGGGGCCGCGGCCGCGGGGGCCGGCGGCTGTACGGGCGCGGGCGGGAGCGGCGCGGAGCCGTTGCCTGCCGGCGTGCCGTTGTGCGAGCCGTTGCTCTGCGGGTGCTGGTCCTGCTGGCCGCCGTGGAACCAGTTGGTCTCCAGCGTGTCGTACAGCGGGGTACGACCGTCACCGGGGCCGCTGGCCGGCGGCAGCGCCTCCGGCTCCTGGCGGGCCGGCGGCGCGGGCGGCATCGGCGGGCGCTGTGCGGCGCCGAAGTCCGCACCGCGGCCGTTGGTCCCCGGACGCTCGAACTGCCCCGTGCCGTGCTGGCCGTTGCCGTTCTGGCCGTTGCCCGGGTAGCCGTTCTGGCGGCCGGGCAGCGAGTGCTGGCCGGTGGCGCCGCCGTCGAAGGACGGGGTGGCGAACTGGCCCGTGGAGCCGTTGTCGTAGGCCTGCGGAGCGGCGAACTGGCCGGTGTTCTGGGGACCGCCGGGCTGCGCGGACGGGGTGCCGAAGACGTCGGAGCGGACGAACTGCTGCCCTTGGTCCTGCTGGCCGTTCACGTTCGGACGCGGGAAGGAACCGGTGTCCTGCTGGCCGTTCAGCCCGGGGCGGGGGTACGAGCCGGTGTTCTGGTTGCCGCCCGGGACGTTGAAGTCCGGGCGCGGGAACTCACCGGTCGCCGACGGGCCCTGCGGGATGGCCGGCATCTGCGAGGTGGCGCCGAGGTCGTGCCGGTCGTCGACGCGGGGCATCGGCGCGGTGTGGCCCTGGTCCTGCTCGTCGTGGCCGCGCGGGGCGTCCAGCGAGGCACGGGAGACCGGCGGCTGGGCGTTGTCGTCGCTCCAGCTGGGCCGGCCCGCCTGCGGGTTGCCGCCGGGCAGTTCGGCCCGCGGACCGCCGCGCGGCGGCAGCTGCGGCTGACGGCCCTGGTCGGAGGGGTTCGCGGTGCGCTGCGGCGGAACCGGGCCGCGGTTGCCGAAGGCGTCCTGGCCACCGAAGGATTCCTGCTGGTTGCCGAACGCGTCCTGGCCGCCGAAGGCCCCGCCGTTCTGCCGGCCGCCCTGCTGCGGACCCTGGGGGCCGCGCGGGCCGCCCGGCGCACCGGGACGACCGCCGTTCGGGCCCGCGCCGGGCAGCGCGGCCCGGGGACCCTGGCCCGCGCCGACCTGGCCGCGCGGCG